>VGYV01000056.1 GCA_016872855.1 Planctomycetota bacterium | reverse complement strand
ACAAGCGCGAGCTGCCGAAGGGGCTGGACGTGGTGGTGGTGCCGGCGACGAACTGGGAGGGGCCGCGCGTGGAGGAGGTCGCCGCCGAGCTGGTGAGGCTGCTGCGGTGAAGAGGATGGATGGATGAATGGATGGTTGGATGGTTGGCTGACACCCATCCATTCATCCGCCCATCCAATCATCCCCTGTTGCATAGGCCTGTTCCCGTCAGGTTGCGGCTGAGACCGCGTCGAAAGGGCGCACGGTGCGACGCATCGGCATCTTCCTCGTCCGCTGCTACCAGCGGTGCCTCTCGCCGCTCATCCCGCCCTGCTGCCGGTTCGAGCCGACCTGTTCCAACTACGCTATCGAGGCGTTCCGCAAGAAGGGCCTCATCCGCGGCCTCTTCCTGGCCGTCTGGCGCATCCTGCGCTGCAACCCGTGGGGAAAGGGGGGGTATGACCCGGTGGAGAAGCCGACGCCCGGGGAGAAGGCTGTCGGTGAAGAGAGAAGGGGATGAATGGATGGGTGGATGAATGGATGGCTGTCAGGCACCCATCCAATCATCCATTCCTCCATTCATCCCCTTCAGAGACACAGCCTGCCGCTCGCCTGCGCCCAGCCGCTATCCTACGAGACCTTCACCTGGATTTTCTTCGGCTTGGCGGCCTCGACCTTGGGGAGGGTGAGGCGCAGGACGCCGTCCTTGACGGTCGCCTCGATCTTCCCGGTGTCAATGAGCTCGGAGACGGAGAAGGCGCGCTCGTAGTCGCCGACGCGGTACTCGCCGTAGGTGAGCTCGTGGCCAGGGAATTGGCCAGGCGCCACGCGGCCGCGCACGGTGAGCACGCCCTCCTCGACCCGGATGTCCACGGCCCCCTCGTCGCAGCCGGGCAGGTCCACGAGCATCACGGCGCCCTGCTCGGTCTCGAGGATGTCGGCCGCGGGGGCGAAGACGGGCGCCCTGTCCACGCGCTCGGCCTCGATGGGCTGTTGGGGGTCGGCCTTCTGGAGTTCCTTGTCGTCCTTTGCCATGGGAGTGCCCTCCTTTCTCACTTGGCGGCCTTGATGGCGATCTGCTTCGGCTTGTCGGCTTCGAGGCGCGGGAGCTTGATCTGGAGGACGCCCTTGGCGTAGGCGGCCTCGACCTTGTCGGCCTCGACCCGGAAGGGGAGTTGAATCGTGCGGGCGAAGTCGCCGGTCTCGCGTTCGAGGCGGTTGACCACCTGGCCTTCGCCGGCCTCGGCCGGCTCGCGTGTGCCGCTGAGGGTCAGCGTGTCGCCGACAACCGTGATGTCGAGCTTCGCGGGGTCAATGCCCGGCAGCTCGGCCGTCACGAGCGCGTCGTCGCGCCCAGTCCACACGTTCACCGGGGGCCACACGCGCGCGGCGTGCGACGGCACGAGACCCGAGAACAGGCGATGCATGTCCCTGTGCAGCCGCTCGGCCTCGCGTAGCGGGTCCCACTGCCACCAGTCCCTCATCGTCCTTGGCCACAGCATAGGTCTGCCCTCCTTTCGTCTTCTCCCTCCCACCGCGCAGGGATGTAGCAACGAGTGTGCCGGAAGCGTCGGGCGGGTGGTTCGGGAGGGCTAAGTCCTTGTGTTGCTGAGAGATGCGGACGGCTGGCTCGGGCCCCGCGGCTTGGGCGGCGACACTGCCAAAATGGCAGGCTCGATGCTCAGGAACGCTGACACGCCGCCGCTTTGGGGCAATGGGGGGACACGGCACCGCTCCCCCCGCTTCGCGGGGCAATCAGACGGGCGACTTCGTCGCCACACTGGAGGCGTAGGGTGCGTGCAATCTCCCACGGTCCACCTCCCCCTTCTCTTGGCTCACCCGACTGAAACAACCCCTGCGAAGTCTGGCCGGCCACTGCACCGGGGCAGAAAAGGGGACATTCACCTTTTCGCCCCCTTGGGGCGCCGCAGGCTGCTGCGCAGAAAAGGAGAATGTCCCCTTTTCTGCCCGGCCCCCCGCCCACAGCCCCCACCCCCTGAGCGTCAGGAGGAGCGTGGCGTTACCGACAGGAGACAACCCCGCCCGTTGCCCAGGGGGGGCGGCTCCCGTGGCGGGGGCGAGCCCTGAAGGGCAGGCGTCAGCAGGAAGCGGAGCGGCACCGGGGACCAGCGCCGCGGGGCAGGGGCCGCCTGGGTCGGGGCAGCCGCCCGGCCTTGCTCGTGGGCGAGGGGGGGCTGGCAAGCGGCACATGGGCGTGGCAGGCGGGGGAACGCTACAGCCCGCCCTAGAGGCATGCGGCAACACCACGGCGGCGGGAGGCACGGGGCGGCGGCTTCGACGCACCAAGGGAGCGGGAGGGGCCGATGGGCGACGCGGCAGCGTGGATCGGATGTCCGGGTGTCTTGTCTTGATGCCGGAACCGAAGCCCTGATTTCGGAAGCCACGGATCTTGGGACCGTGCACCTGGGACCGCTTGTGGGAGGCCCACCCCCCCACCTCAGCACCGGGGGAGACTCGACGCACCCGAGGTGCAAACGGTGTTGACTCGAAGCCCGGGTGCCCGGTAAAATCAAAAAAAGTGCGCGAAGCCGCGCGGGAATGTCCACGCCGGCCGCAGCGGCTAGAAAGGGTGCGGCAGCGCCTGTGTTGCCGTAGGTTTCTTGGGTGGTCGGGCCGCCATCCAGCAGGTCACTCGCGTGATGCGCTGGAGGCAGCCAATGCCCAAGGCCGAGCGGAACGAGACTCTCCCCAAACCCGCAGACAGTGTGAGCGGCTGCCTGGTGCGGCTCGCCTGGATGCTCTTCGGCAACGTTGCCCTCTTCGTCGCCGGCACGTTCATCGCCCGGCACACCACCGGGTTCCTCTCGCTGGCCGACGCCGGCTTCTGGGCCGTGGTGGCGCTGATGATCGGCGTGCGGCGCGTGGACATCGCCCGCTTCAAGGGCCAGACGGTGATGGGCGAGGCGGCGACGATGTCCCACTGGCGGCGCTACGTGGCCGTGCTGCTCCTGGTGGCCCTGGTGGGCTGGGGCCTTGCCCACGGCATCGCCCGCCTGAGCGCGTGAGGAACTGTCCCTCATCGCGGGTAGTTCCTGCTGCGGGCTGTGTGCCCGAGCCAAAGACTGGCTGAAGCCAGGACTCCGAACGCGTTCTGTCCTTGTTTGGAGTCCTGCCTTCAGGCAGTCTTGACTTTCCGCAACAGGAAGTGGGTCGGTGGTGCGGGGGTCAGCGCCTGCGGCGGCGGCGCAGGAGGGCCAGGCCGCCGAGGGTGAGGAGCACAAACGTGGCCGGCTCGGGGGCCGCCTGGAGGCGGAGGGCCTCGCCGCCGCCCGGGAGCGGCACTATGGAGGCCCACCAGGCCATGCCCGTCTGCGCGTCCCTGTAGTCAAAGGCCACGCCACTGAGGTCGGGGTTTGTGATGCCGGCCGTGGCCGTCAAGATGTCGAAGTACGCCCCGGCCAGCGGGATGAAGCCATTCACGAGATTCACGTCAATCGTCCCGCCCAGGGCGACCAGGCCGTCCACATCAATCCAGTCATAGGTGATGCCCTGGGCCGTGCCGCCAAGTTCGGCGAGCATCGTGCCGCTCTGGGTGTAGGAGCCGTCCACGAGCAGGTGGCCGGGGCTGGTGCCAGCCGAGATGAGGGAGTTGAGGGCAACATCGAGGTTGCCCACGACCGTGCCGTTGCCGGTGAGGGTCTGGCCGCTGCTGAGGGACCAGGTGGCGCCTGTGACGCCGGAGGCGTCGAGGATGGCGTTGAGGGCGACGTGGATGGCCGGGCTGCCGGCAATCGAGCCGCCGCCGGTGAGGGCGAGGGTGCCCTGCGAGACGAGGGTGTTGCCGGTGTAGGCGTTGGGTGCGCCGAGGGTGAGGGTGCCCGTTCCGAGCTTGGTGAGGCCGCCCGTGCCCAAGCTGATAGGGTCGGCGACCACGGCATTGCCCGCGCCGGCAAAGGTCAGAGCCACGTCCGTGCCGCTGAGGGCGTTGCCGGCGCCCACGTCGAAGGTGAGGGTGCCGGCGTCGGAGGCGATGCGCGTGGCGGCGCCGAGGGAGACAGCGCCGGTGAGCGTGTTATCGCCGGCCAGGTTGCGGAGTGCGCCGCTGCTGCCCACGCCGTCGCCGCTCACGGCCACGGCGTCCTGCACCGCGATGCCGCCCTGGAAGGCCAGGGTGGCGCCGGAGGCGACGGTGGTGCCGCCGGCGGCGGCGCCCAGGGCGTTGTTCGAGCCGGCCACCAGCGTGCCCTGGTTCACCGCCGTGGCGCCCTGGTAGGAGCTGTTGCCGCTGAGGGTCCAGGCGCCTGCGCCGGTCTTGACGATGCCGCCGGTGCCCGAGATGGGGCCGGAGAGAGCCGTGTCGGTGCCGTTGCCGCCGGTGGTGAGGGTGCCTGCGCCGAGCAGGACGCTGCCGCTGCCTGCCAGTGAGCCGATGGTTTCGGAGAAGTTGGCGAGATCGAGGGTGCCGCTGGGGCCGAGGGTGATGGGCATGGTGTCGGGCAACACGTTCGTGGCGGGATAGCTGCCGGAGCCGAGCCACTTGGCCATGAGGTAGTTCTCGACGGCCTGGCGGTCGGCGGCGCCGAGGGCAGAGCTCACCACGAGCGCCTCGCCAATGTCGCCGTTGAGGAACCACGACCAGTTGCCGCTCGTGTTGCCCGCCCCAATCCGCACGATGTAGGGGTAGCTGTTGGAGATGGCGCGGCTATCGCTCATGGTCGCTTGGCCGATGCCATTGACAAAGAGTTGGATGGAGCTTGGGCCGGCTCCTGTGCTCCCAGTAATCCTCGAGGTCAGAACATAGGTCGTGTCATGGATCGTGCCGCCCGGCGCCCAGGTTGAGTAGATCGTGGCGGCGTTGCTGCCTACCCACTGCTCAGCGCCGACGCCCGTGGTGCCCGCGGCCAGGCTCCCGGTGAAGCGGATGTCGTTATGATTCCCGGGCGAGCACAAGAGAGCTTGCGAGGTGTTGGTGCCCGGCGGGTTCTCGGCGGGGCCGGTGCTGGTGCGGGCGACGACGAAGAGGGTATGGGGGCTGTTGATGACGTTGGTCAACCCGGCGTTGTTGTAGTTGACCTCGAGCCAGTCCTCCTGGCCGCTGACGCGGGCGAAGCTGAGGACGGCATTGCCGTTCATCGAGTTGTTAGTGACGACGGGCCGGCGGTTGGCCGTGCCCTGGGTGGCGTTGACGCCGAGGAGGTTGCCCTTGTTGGTCCAGGTAGCGATGGCCGTGCCGTTGGGCAGGCTGTCGGTCACGCCGTTGGCATCCGTGTCGGTGGCGTCGAACCAGAGGGCGGAGCCGGCCATGGCGGTGAGGCCGAGGCGGAGCGTGCCGCCATTGACCGTGGTGGTGCCGGTGTAGGTATTCTGGTTGCCGAGGACGAGGGTGCCGGCGCCGTCCTTCACGAGGCTGATGGCGCCCGTGATGAGGCCGTTGTAGGTGCGGAAGCCGCTGGTCTGGTTGACGGTGAGGGTGGCGGGGGGTGTGGAGCGGATTTGGCTTGTGGCGACGACGGAGGTGCCGGACTGGATATAGGCGACGGTCTGGCTGAAGCCGTTGAGGTTGAGGGTTCCCGTGTTGCCGCTGGCGGGCCCGCCGATCTGGATGCCGGCGGTGGCGGCCACGGCGTTGGCCAGGCCGAGGGCGACCGTCGCGCCGTAGTCCACTTCGAGCCTTCCCATTGTGGAGGCCACGTTGAGGTTTGTGGTGCCGGCGCTGTGGGCGTAGAAGGGGCTGCCCCCGATGTTGATCGGGCTCGTATTGAAGTTGATCGTGCCCGTATGGTTGACCGCGAAGACAAAGTTCCCTGTGACCCCACCCGTGACGTTGAAGGTGGCGCCGCCGGCGGTGGAGATGCGGCTGTCGCTGCCGAGGGTGATGGGGCCGGACCAGGTGCTGGTGCCGGTGTTGGCGCGGAGCGCGCCGCCCCAGGCGCCGTCGTTGTTCTGGCCGTTGATCGTGATCGGCTCGGCGATGTTGAGGCCGCCCACGTCAAGCGTCACCTGGCCCGAGGTGCCGACTACGGCATTGCCCGATGTCGCGCCGAGCGACGTATTGTTCCTGACAGAGAGCTTGCCCGCGTTGACCGTGGTGATGCCGCTGTAGGAATTCGCGGTGCCCAGGGTGAGGGTGCCCGTGCCGTCCTTTGTGATGCCGCCGGTGCCCAGGCTGATGGGGTCATTGACCGTGACGTTGCCCGCGCCGCCGAAGGTGATGCCGAGGTCGGTGGCCGTGATCGCGTTGCCGGCGGCCACGTCGAGGGTGAGGGTGCCGGAATCGGAGTTGATGCGTGCGGCGGAGCCGAGGGTGATGGGGCCGGCGAACGTGTTGTTGCCCGATGTGTTCCGCAGGGCGCCGGCGTTGCCGATGCCTGTGCCATTGAGGGTCAGGGCTTCGGCGGCGGACGTGATGCCGCCCTGGATTTCGAGGGCAGCGCCGCTGGCTACAGAAGTACCGTTCGTCGTTCCGCCAAGTGCTGTGGCGTTGGATATGCGGAGAACGCCGGCGTTGACCGTCGTGAGCCCGGCATAAGTGTTGGCGCTGGGCAGGACGAGGGTGCCGGCGCCGTTCTTGGTCAGGTCGCCAGCTCCCCCGACGTTGCTGAGTTGCGCGGTGCCACTCGTCTGGTTGATCGTGCTCCCGATGGTCGCGTTGCTCGCCGTCCAGAGCCCGCTGGCATTCAGGACCGACCCCGGGGCCATGGTGAAACTGCCTATGGTCAGCTCCGAGGCAACTGTGAGAGTGGCGGTGCCGGAAACGTTGAGGTTCCCTGCATTTCCAGTGCTACCGATCAGAGCGCCGCCATTGTTTAGGTTGATTGTTCCCCCGCTGGCATTCAGGATTGACGCGTTCAGCGTACCGCCGAGGTTCAGGATGCTGCCTCCACTCATTTGCAGGTTGGCGACCTGAAGCGTGTTGCCCGCGCCGATAGCGACCGTGCCACCACCCATCTGGAGGATACGGGCCGCCTCGGTTACCCTGGCGATAGTGACGGTGCCTGCATTGACGACGGCGTCTTCCGCAGCGGTCGGGAAGGTCGGCGGGGAGCCCAGCCAGTTGGCCGTGTCCCAGTTGTCAGTCGAGCTGTTCCAGGTCAAGGTCGTTGCCGGGGCGAGCGTGCCGAAGAGCTCGATCTCGCCCAGTTGCGGGTCGTTGCCCGACACGACGGAAGTGGCCTCAAAACGGAACCACTTGTACGCGGGAGGCGTGGCAAAGTCCACGCCCCCGCCGTCCCACCGAATCACCTGGAGGCGGTTGGTGCCCCACGCCGACACGCCATCGTTGTTGCGGATGAAAATCGGGGTCCAGGTCGCCCCGTCGTTGGAGCCCTGGATCTGCCAGATGTCGGGGTCGCGGTTCGGCACGTCGTTGGCCGAGGCGACCGTGAAGCGCGTGAGCACGTAGGGCAACGCAAACTGCACGGCCACCCGGTAGTTGGGGAGAACACCGCCGTCATACCACTTGGCCTCGCCGGCGGCGACCTTGTTGTCGAACAGGTCCAGCGCCCCCTCGAGGCTGGAGTTCCCGGGTGTAAACCAGTTGCTGCTGCTGGCCACGCTGGTCAGCCAGTTGTAGCCGGAGCCCCCGTTCGGACTAGACGGCACGTTGTCATTGATGTTGTTCTCTGGGTCGGTCAAGTCGCTTCCGAGAAGCGCTCCTGTGCCGGTGCCCAGAATCGTCATCGCCTGCGCCGCCCCGCTGAGGGTCAGCAGCAAGGCCACGGGCATCACGAGCCTCGGGGCAATCATGGCGACCACCCTCTGGCAGAACTTGAGGGGGGCTCTTTGCACCGCCAAGGATGTGCCCGCCACTGAAAGGGACCGCAAAGGCAGAAAGTGACGCGTTCCGAACCCAACAAGATCGCGGCCGGGGGGGCTCTGACAGCCTTACATTGTAATCAGAGCCACCCACCTGTCAAGCATTTCCTGGCAGAATTCACGGAGAAGAGACATTGCCGCTCTTGACGGCTCGCCCAAGGCATGGTATTGATAGCAGCAGCGTTGGAGATGGGGAGAGGAAGGCATTGAGTTCCAGGAAGGGGAAGCCCCTTGTCGAAGCTCAAAACGCTGGTGTACTCGGGCGGGGAGATTCACGACTGGAAGGGGTGCGGGGACGCGATTCAGGCGGCGCTTGAGGCCGCCGGGCTGTTCGACATCACGCGGGTGAACAACGACCTCGATTGCCTGGTCGCGCCCAACCTCGATCCCTTCGACGCCATCGTCTTCTACCACACGGTCGGCTCGATCACCGAGCCGCAGCTCAAGGGGCTGCTGAAGTTCGTCGAGGGCGGAAAGGGCTACGTGGGCATCCACTCCGCCGCCGACTCCTTCCGCGAATGCTCGACATACCGCTACTTCGTCGGCGGCTACTTCGTCACCCATCCCCGCTACCGCCAGTACCAGGTGAGCGTGGTGGACTCGACCCACCCGATCACCCAGGGGATCGAGGAGTTCTTCGTCACCGACGAGCAGTACATCACCGGCTACGACCCGAACAACAACATCCTGGCCACGGCCCTCTGGCGCGGCAAGACGGTGCCCGTCGTGTGGACACGCTCGCAGGGCAAGGGCCGCATCGCCTACGTCGCCCTCGGCCACAACCCCGAGAGCTGCGGCGACGAGACGTTCAAGACCCTGCTCATCCGCGGCACGGTGTGGGCCGCGGCGAAGCCAATGGAAGTGAACCAGGAGGCGGCTATCTGGGGAATGCGCGTGATTGAGGCAGCAAGGGCGGTCGGCGCGCACACGAAGGTCAAGCCGAAGGACTTCCTGGCACTCCTCGACAGGAAGGGCATCCCCTATGCCCCGAACAGCACGCAGAAGGCCGTCCTTCGTGCTCGCAGGCTTGCGGCCGGGCAGCCGCAACCCTACTACAAGGCCTTTCCGATCCCGCGACTCCCTGAGGAGGCGAAGGGCGACCTGGGACTGTGAGCATGATGCCCCGGACTGCAAGGTCGCTGTTGACGGGGCCAGCCCGGCCCCCGCAGGGGGCGGCAGGTGGTAGCCACGGGCGTAAGCCCGTGGATCGGCGAGCCAGAGAGGCCCAGCCCCCGCAGGGGGCGGTAGAAACGACCGGACGCGTGGGGCTCGGGCGCCTCTGCCGCCCCCTGCGGGGGCTGGGCCTGGGGGAATGCCCTTGTTCCACGGGCTCACGCCCGTGGCTACCGCCTGCCGCCCGCCAGAGGCGGGCTGGGCCGGCCACTGCCCCACGGCAGCGCCACTCGAAGGAGTAACTCATGAGCGGTTGGCTCGCCGTCATCAGCGCCCTTGTGCTCATCGCCGCAGCCGAGGCCGGCCAGGTGCCCGCGAAGTTCGAGATGCCCTTCACGGCGAAGACGAAGGAGCAGGCCATCGAATGGCAGAAGAAGGCGCGGGCAAGGCTCCTCGACCTCGTCGAGAGGCAGGCGAACCGCATCTCGACCGATGAGGTGGCCCTCGACGTCCGCTCGGGCGAGCCGAAGGACATGGGGGACTACACGCTCTACCAACAGCGGTTCCGAGGCAGCAACCGCACGGGCGTCTTCTACCCCTTGCGCCTGACGATTCCCAAGGGCAAAGGCCCCTTCCCCGCCATGCTCTGCCTCCACGGCCACGGGGGGAACAAGGATGCGGTGTTCGACCCCAAGGGCCTCTACGGCGGCTTCGCCGACCGCTTCGCGCGGGGCGGCTACGTGGTCGCCGCCCCGTCGCTGCCCCACCACAAGTATGCCGCGATGACGCTGTGGGACCTGATGCGTTGCGTGGACATTCTGGCCGAGCGGCCCGAGGTGGACCCCAAGCGCATCGGCGTCGCTGGGCTCTCGATGGGCGGCGAGTGGACCATGTGGCTCGCCGCCTGCGACGAGCGGCTCCGCGTGGCCGTCGTCAGCGGCTGGATGTGCACCACCGAGGGCGTCTTCTCCGTGCCCAACTGCGCCTGCTGGTGCCTGCCCGGCTTCGTAGAGTTGATGGACGTATGCGAGGTCCACCTCCTCATCGCCCCACGTCCCGTGCTCTTCGAGAGTTCGGAGAAGGACAACTGCTTCCCCATCCGCTACACACGGGAGGGCTTCGCGCGCATCCGCGCCGGCTACAAGGCCTTCGGCGCCGAGGACGCCGTGGCGCAGGACATCTGGGATGCGGGCCACGAGTGGCACGGCGCCGTGGCGTACGGCTTCGTGGACAAGGTGCTGGGCGGGCGGTCGGCAGGGCCTTCGCCCGGCAAGTAAGCCGGGGTGGACAGGTGTCCGCTCCGCCAGACATGTTCTCGGCGATGGTCGGGCGGTAGCAACTGGGTGCTGTGCATAAATCATTGCTATTTCGACACATGAGATTCGCAGAGTTTCCCTGAGCGTCTTCCCCGGCGGGCACGAAAGTTGCGGGCGTGAAGGTGTAGTTTTATCTGGAGGCGGCGACAATGGCATCCCTTGCGCGCTGTGCGTGGATGTTCGCGCTTCTCTTCGGCCTGTGGGGGAGCGCACGAGCCAATCTTGTGTCCTACTGGCCCCTGAACGACGGGCCGGGCAGCGGCACGGCCGCGAACATGGTTGGCGGCATGCCCACCGGGACGCTGACGAACATGAATGTGAATACGGCCTGGGTGACGGGCCACGACGGTTCGGGCTACGCGCTCAGCTTCGATGGGTCGAACGACTGGGTGGACTTGGGGACGAATGCGACGCTGAACGCGGTAAACAACCCCCTGACCGCCAGCGCATGGGTGAGGACGACGGCCGCTGGGGACTGGTTCCGCTGCATCTTCGCGAAGTTCGGCGGCACGCCGTTCTGGGGCCTCGGTTGGATGAGCAACTCCTACCTCGGCTTCGTCGTGCGGGGCTCCGCCCCTGTGGCCGGGGACTTCCGGGCCGACGGCCCGCAGAACTGGGGACGGGACGGCCAGTGGCACCACCTGCTGGGCCTCCGCGGCAACGGCAAGGTCACGTTCTTCGGCGATGGCGAGGTGCTCGACACCCGGGCCGACAATGGCACCTCCACCGTCAACACGGCCACGCTCCGCCTCGGCTCCCACAACGCCAGCCAGTACGTCGCTGAGACGATAGACGACCCAGCCCTCTGGGACCAGAGGCTCAGCATGCGGCAAATCCTGGCCCTGGCCAGCGGCGCCTACACCCCCGCCACGCTTCCCCCCGCGAGCGCCTTCCCCCAGAACCCCATCGAGCAGTCCGGCCCTGCCGCCTACTGGCGACTCGAAGAGACCGTCGCCGGGGGCGGCCTCGGCGACTGGTCGGGCAACGACTACCACCTCAACGGCTTCGGCACCGTCGCCAGGGGCGTCGCACACCCGGTCCCCTACGACCCGGGCAGCCGGGCCATGGCCTTCAACGGCACCACCGGCTACTTCTCCAACCGGGCGCCCGGCACCGCGCAGCCCATCGGGGCGCCCATCTTGACCACCGACTTCGCCGGCGGCGGCTCCTACTCCATCGAGCTGTGGTTCAATGCCGACGCGCTCCAGCAGAGCACCCTGCTCGGCTTCACCACCGCCGGCACCAACACCCACCGGATCATCCTGGGCCTCGAGGCCGACGGCACCATCTCGTTCACCCACGCCGGCGCCACGCTGTTCTCCACTGGCACCTATGCGGCCGGCGAATGGAACCACCTGGCCGCTGTGAAGGACGACGACACGCTGATGCTCTACCTCAATAGCATCCTCGACCCCGCCCTGGCTTCCGACGGCACGACCATCACCGGGGCGCTCGACCTCAGCATCGGGCGCTACGGGAGGGACCTCAGCTCCCGCTACCTGGACGGGTTGATGGACGAGATAGCCATCTTCGACCGCGCACTGTCGTTGCAGGACGTGTACTACCACCACACGGGCGAGGTCTGGACCCCTGAGCCGGCCACGCTGACCCTCCTTGGCCTCGGCGCGCTCGGCCTGCTCCGCCGCCGGCGCCGTCGCCCTCATTGAACGCCGCCGCCTTTTCCACTATGATCCGTGTCTGTTCCGGAGGTCAGTGAGGGGACATCGTGCTGACGTAGCCCGCCTCTCCGAGGCGGATTCTTCCTGTTGTCCGCGTCTCCGACGCGGGGATCTTCCGCCGCGGAGCGGCGGACCACGGCCTCCGCCCCGGAGGGGCGGGCTACGTGAGACCCCGTGTCATCTAGCCTCCCGCAGCAGAGGCTTGTCCGCTCCGCGTGACCACGCAGCTCCACGCCCAGGCGGCCCGCCGTGCCCGACGAGCGTCATCCCAGCGCCCCAGCAACCCCCTTCTCCCTCCTCGAGCCCCCCGCCGCCTCGCAGACGGGCCTCACGGGCGAGGAGCGCCGCCGCATTTTCCTCAATGACGCCGCCCTCGCTGACAACGTGGACGTGCGGAAGAACATCGCCACCTTCGGCTGCGACCTGTCGCTCATCGAGTTTCCCGAGTGGCAGCGGACGAAACATGTCCACCGCCTCCACCCCTACCTCGGCAAGTTCGTGCCCCAGCTCGTCGAGCTCTTCCTCCGCCGCTTCTTCAAGTCAGGCGACACGATCCTCGACCCCTTCGCGGGCTCTGGCACCACGCTTGTGGAGGCCAACGCCCTGGGCATGAACGCCCTGGGCATCGAGCTGTCGCCCTTCAACTGCCTGGTCATCGAGGCCAAGACACGCCGCCACGACCTCCCCCTCCTCAGCCGCGAGGTGGCCGACACCTTCCGCCGCGTCGAGGACTTCAGCCGCCAGGGCAAGGGCGAGGGGCTCCTGCCCCTCCTCCCCAAGCCAGGCTCCTTCACGACCGAAAGCGCCTATCTGAACGCCTGGATCGCCCCCGAGGCCCTCCAGCAGATTCTCTTCTACCGCAGCATCATCCCCGAGTATCGCAACCAGGACCTCCTGAAGGTGATCCTCAGCCGCACCGCGCGCTCCTGCCGGCTCGTGCCGCACTATGACCTTGCCCGACCCAAGAAGCCGCTGAAGCCCGGCGAGGAGTACTACTGTGTGAAGCATCGCCGCACGTGCGAGCCGATCAGTGACGGCCTTAAGTACTTCCGTCGCTACTCGCGCGACACGGTGAGCCGCATCGAGGAGTTCGACCGCCTCAGAGACCGAGCTCCGCGCGGATTGGGTGTGGCACAGCCGCCCTCGGCTGTGCCTTCCATTGTGGGCGGCGTGTCCACACGCCGCGAAGACCGCGGGATGGGGACATCCCGCCCACAATCACAGCCGGGGGCGGCTGTGCCACACGCCTCTTGCACCGTCCTCCAGGGCAACGCCCGCACGACGCCGCTGCCCGAGGGCGTGCTCCTCGACGGCGTCTTCACCTCCCCGCCCTACGTGGGCATGATTGACTACCACGAGCAGCATCGGTATGCTTACGAGTTGTTCCCCGAGCTGGAGCGGCGGGACGAGAGCGAGATCGGCCCGATGTCGCTCGGCAAGAGCAAGAAGGCCCAGCGGGCCTACCAGGCCGACATCGCGACGGTGTTTCGGAATCTGCGGCCATGGCTCAAGCCCACGGCGAAGCTGTTCGTGGTAGCCAACGACCGCCACGGCCTCTACCCCGCCATCGGCGAGATGGCCGGGCTGAGGCTCGTGGACACCTTTCACCGGCCCGTCCCCATGCGCACGGAGCGGGACACCGCGACCTACTTCGAGAGCATCTTCTGGTTCGAGCTGCAGTGACCCTTTCTCGTTCCCGCGCGAAGGGATTGTGAAGAAGAGGTGCCACTGGCCCACACGGACACACACGGACGGGCACGGACAGGGGGCGAGCCCCGAACGTCCGTGCTTGTCCGTGTCCGTCCGTGTCACTTGTAAGGAGATTATGGCATGGCGAAATGGCTGGCCTGTTGCGCGGTCGTCGCATCGGCAGCTCTGGCGGCTGCCGCCGAGGCCGAGGAGGGGTTCACGCCGATCTTCAACGGCAAGGACCTCACGGGCTGGGAGGGGGACGCGAAGCTGTGGATTGTCGAGGACGGCGCGCTCGTCGGTCGCTCGCCGGGGATCAAGTACAACGACTTCCTGGCGACCGAGAAGTCATATGGCGACTTCATCCTGCGCTTCCAGGTGAAGCTCGTGGACAACAAGGGGAACAGCGGCGTGCAGTTCCGCTCCAAGCGCGTGCCGCCGCCCAGCCACGAGGTGTCGGGCTACCAGGCCGACATCGCGCAGGGCTGGTGGGGCAAGCTCTACGACGAGGCCCGCCGCAACAAGGTCCTCGCCGGCCCCAAGGACGACGTGCTGAAGAAGGCCCTCAAGCCCGGCGATTGGAACGACTATGAGATCGAGGCCGTCGGCAACAAGGTGAAGCTCTCGATCAACGGCGTGGTCACGGTGGACTACACGGAGGGCGATGAGAAGATCGCCCGCGAGGGCATCATCGCCGTGCAAATCCACTCAGGCGGCCCGATGGAGGTCCAGTTCCGCAACCTCCGCATCAAGGAGATGAAGGCGGAGAAGTAGCTGCGCCACCAACGGAGCAACCCGCGTTCGGAGTGCGGGCTTCAGCCCGTATTGTTCAGGGCGAGCCGCCAGGCCAAGAAACGGCCTGAAGGCCGCACTCCAAACCGGCGGAAGGGTTTCACTGGCCATGGCTCAAGCCGCATCGCCGCCCACCCCCGACTCCCCCGCGGCACAGCTCAAGCGCTCGGCCAAGACGGCCGCCGCCTGGCTGTGGGCGAACATCACCATTGGGGCGTTCGGCATCTGGGCCATCGGCGAGGTGTTCCGCGACTCCATCGCCCCCACGGCGCTCTGCTTCCTTGTCCCCTCGGCCTTCGTCTCCGCCGCCCTTCTCATCACGGCGCTCCTGGCCTTTGCCACGGGCTGCCGCCGGGCCGCCCTGGCCGCGGCGGTCGCCTGCCTCTTTCCCACCTTCTGGCTCCTCTTCGTCGAGCACCAGTGGGTCCGCCCGAGGCCCCGCGGCAACCCGGCCCAGGCCATCCGAATCGTCCACTGGAACGTCGGGCCGATCTCGCGGCGCCCGGAGGACATCAGCCGATGCCTCGTGCCCCTCCAGCCCGATGTCGTCGTGCTCTCCGAGATTGGGGACAGGGCGGCTTCGCACAAGGTGGCGACGGCCCTCGGCCGGGACTACACGGTCTGCCACATCCGCCAGATCGCCGTCATCGCGCGCGGCTCGCTCAGCCCGGCCCGGCTCGACGAGCGGATGCCCAGCCACCTCTACTGCGTGGACTGGCGTTCGCCCCACGGGCAGCTCCTGGTAATGACTGTGGACCTGCCGAGTCGCCCGTTCTACTCGCGCAAGCCCTGGCTCCAGCGGGTCCACGAGCGCATCGTCTACCTCAAGCCCGACGTAGTGGTGGGCGACTTCAACGCGCGGCGGCGTTCCCACTGGCTCGGCAAGCCGCCCAGGGGCTACGCCCACGCCTACGACGAGGCGGGGCGGGGCTGGAGCTGCTCGTGGCCCGACGGCTTTCCCCTCTGGGACATTGATCAGTGCCTCATCGGCCCGCGCGTCCGCGCCATACGCTACGACCTCGTGGCCACGGGGGCCAGCGACCATCGCCTCCAGTGCCTCGACTTCTCGCTCGCCCCGAGTGCGCAGGATTCGTCTTCGGTCCCTTGAGTCCCTTGGGTCTCTTATGTCCCTTTGCGCGCAAGCGACCCAAGGGACCCAAGAGACGTAAGGGACCAAAGGGAGTCAAGGAGTCGCGGGTTGGCTGTGCGGCTGGCAGCCTGGCTGTTTCTCTCGGCTTCGACGGCCCTGAGCGCGGAGCACCCGCTCCTCGGCCACTTCAGGGGCGAGCCGGCCGACTCCCTCATCCGCCAGCTTGAGCCGCCCGCCGCTCCTCCGAAGCTGCCCGAGGGGCTGGTCTTGCGCCAGGAGACCCGCTGGCTGCCCGACCTAGGCTTCGCCTTGATCGAGACCACCCTCGTCAACGAAGGCAAGGGCGAGGCCAAGGCGACGAGCGTGCCCCTTGCCGACTGGACCTTCCGCGTCGGCGCGGCGGCTGATTCGGCCTACCGGCCCCTCGCCTACCGCAACGACACCTGGTACGGCTCGACCTATTGGACCGGCCCCGACTGGACCCGCGTGGGCCGGGACTGGCAGCACCCCGGCGAGAACACCGCCAGCGTCCGCCGCTTCACCTGTCCCCGCGATGGCACAGTGACCATCACCGGCCGCGTCGCCAAGGCCCACGTGGACCCCAAGACCGACGGCGTCCGCGTGATCATCCGCCATTCCTCCTCCCTCTCCCTCGGGGAGAGGGCAGGGGTGAGGGTGCCTGAGCAGGAGAACACCCTTTGGCAGACCGAGCTTGACGGCGGCGACGCGAAGGGCCTCGAGCCGAAGCTCACCCTCGACGTCCGCAAGGGCGACGCCCTTCGCTTCATCGTCCACAAGCGCGGCCAGATCTTCTGCGACACCACCCGCTGGGACCCCGCCATCGCCTACGCCGACGGCGAGTCCTTCCTCGCCTCCAAAGGCTTCTCCACCCAGAAGCAGGGCGACGGTGGCTGGTCGTACGAAATGGAAGGCGGCCCGCAGAACAAGGCCGGCCTGCCGACCGTCTACAGCTTCCCCAGGCATACGGACGGGAGACTCCGCAGGTCACCGATGGACGCGGGGCGGGGTGTCGGCTTCTGTGGGCACGACGATCTCCCCCTGCTCGTGATCGCGGACGGGGTGGACCAGAGCGGCATCGTTCTGGCTGCCGGGCCCGACAAGGGCTGGGAGGCCAAGGCCCGCCTGGGCAGGGATGGGCGTCTCAGCATCGGCCTCCTGAGTTGGCTGTGGGATGAGGCCCAAGTGCTCAAGCCGGGCCAGTCCCAGCGGCTGCCGACGCTCTTCCTCGGCGCTTACCGAGGCCCCTGGCTTGTGGGCGTGGCACAGCTTGAGCGCCTGGTTGATTCTGAGGGCCACGGCCCCGCTCTGCGCAAGGAGCTCGGCTCGACAGGCGGCGTCGAGCTCTACTTGAGCGCGATGGTGCAGGCCGAATGGTACCAGGAGGACCGGACATCGGGGAAGGACGCGGCCGTTCGCCAGGTGGAGAAAGCGCGGCTGCTGTTGGCCGGCCTGCAGCGGGGCCAGCCGGCGGGCTTCCTGGCCGAAGAGGCGGCGTCGCTCAGCCGCCTCGCAGCGGCGGCGAGGGACCCCGAGAGCTACATGATGGATCCCGAGCGACTATACCACTACGTCCACTGGCTCAAGCGCCGCATCGCTCTGGCCAACCCGTTGCTCCCGCGCGCCCCGCTGCTCTTCGTCAAGCGCGTGCCCACAAGCTACAGCCACCTGGTGATGCAGTACTTCGGCTGGCGGGCAAGGCCGGGAGGGGGAATCTTTGTGCTTGAGGAGCCGGGGCGGTCGCTGAAGACGCGCTGCCTCTTCGATGCGTCGGCGGGCAATGCGCTCGAGCCACGCCTTTCCTACGACGCGAAGCGGGTCGTCTTCTCCTACTCGAAGTGCACCAAGGAAGACCCCTTCTACCACATCTACGAGATGAACGTGGACGGCACGGGACTGCGGCAGCTCACGAGCGGGGAGTTCGAGGACCTGATGCCGTGCTATCTGCCCGATGGCGGCATCGTGTTCTCCTCGACCCGCCGCAAGGGCCACGCCCGCTGCTTCGGCGGACAGTTCGGCCCGCGGTGGCATGTCTACACGCTCCACCGCATGGATGCCGACGGCTCGAACCTCCGCACGCTGTCGTTCCATGAGACCAACGAATGGTTCCCCACCGTCGCGCCCAGCGGCTACATCCTCTACAGCCGCTGGGACTACGTGGACCGCCATCCGGTCGTGCACCAGAACCTCTGGGCGTGCCGCCCCGACGGCACGAATCCCGTCGCCCTCTGGGGCAACCACACTCAGACGCCCCACTGCACGTTCCAGCTTCAGCCCATCCCCGGCACGTCGAAGGTCGCCTTCACCGCCTCGGCCCACCACTCGATCACGGGCGGCTCCATCGCCATCGTGGACACGCGGCTCGGCGCCAACGGCGAGCACGCGCTCACGCGCATCACGCCCGAGGTCAAGTTCCCCGAGGCCGAGGGCGGCATCCAGGAGTACTACGATTCGCCCTGGCCGCTCTCCGAGGACTTCTTCCTCGTCGGCTACAGCCCCAAGCCGCTCGTGATGGAGCCGGGCGCCAACGACCCGGCTGCTCTGGGCATCTACCTTCTCGACCGCTGGGGCAACCGCGAGCTGCTCTACCGCGACCCAGAGATAGGCAGCAGCAACCCCATCCCTATCGTCCCCCGCCCCGTGCCGCCCATCCTCACGAGCGCGGTTCAGCCCGACGACCCGCCCACAGGCGAGATGGTGCTGCTGGATGTGTATGAGGGGTTGGGCGGCGTGCCTCGCGGCAGTGTGAAGGCCCTCCGTATCGTGCAGATTCTGCCCAAGACCACGCCCGTGGCCGACGCGCCCCGCATCGGCCTCGCGGGGCAGGAGCCGGCGCGGGCCGTCCTGGGCACCGTGCCGGTCGAGGCCGACGGCTCGGCCCGCTTCACGGTTCCCGCCCGCAAGCCCGTCTACTTCCAGGCCCTCGACGCCGACGGCTTCGCCATCCAGAGCATGCGCTCGATCACCTACGCCCAGCCGGGCGAGCGGGCGACGTGCATCGGCTGCCACGAGCACAGGATGACCGCGCCGCCGAGCCGTCTGGCTCAGGCATTGCTTCGCACGCCCTCGGCCATCGAGCCCGGCCCCGACGGCACAAGGCCCTTCTCCTATGTCTGCCTCGTCCAGCCCGTTCTCGACAGACATTGTGTTAGATGCCATTCGGGCGACAAGCCGGCGAAGGGCCTCGACTTCACGGGAACGCCTCACGACGGCTTCACCCGCAGCTATTGGGTGCTCTGCGGCGGCCTGAGCTTCTGGCACGGCGGCACGAACGCCAAGAACGCCGCCGAGGCCCTCGTGCCGCGCTACGGCGGCTGGAACCCGGTCCACCGCACCGAGCCTGGCGGGGCCTACGGCGCCCGCGGCAGCCGCCTGATGAAGGCTCTTCTCAAGTGCCCCGGCGCCGACCGTCCCCCCGCCGACGCCCTCGGTCGTCTGGCCCTCTGGATTGACCTCAACGCCGTCTTCTACGGCGTCTACGACCCCGCGGCCCAGGCTCGCCAGCTTCGGGGCGAGGCGGTCGAGATGCCCGAGGTGCAATGATGGCGCCGCCTTAGCGCCCTCGCGCCCTATCTCGGACTATCTCATTAAGCAGTCGGAACGGCTCAGGCTCAAACGGCGGCTGGAGGGGCCATGTGACGTCAATGAGCGTCGCGAGAATGTGCTGGCGCTGTTCTGGCGTGTACTTGGTGAAACGGGACCTGGGGAGATCCTTGCTTCGGGCGAAGGCGAATTGCCATTCGCCGCTGAACTCGAACAGATTCACCGCAAGCAGGTCGAACTCGCCCACGGCAAGGCACGTCGTCTCAATCGTCTCTCCACTCGGCAGGCTGATGCGCCGCCTGTCACTGGCATCGCACTGGAACTTGCCCTGGCAACCGGCAGCGCCCCTGCGGATGGAATGGGTTTGCAGCGACTTGACCTCGACGGTGATTTCGAGGCCCTTGTACGTGAAGGTGAGGTCGCCCTTTTTGGCCCGCTCGTGGTTATCCGTCTTGTGAAGGCCGGTGATGCGCTCATCCGTGAGCCAGATCTTCCGAAGCTTGTACTCACTAACGTAACCGAAGATGAAGCCCCGCAGGCTCTGGCTTGCCGACACGATCTCGTCAAGCTCGTCGCTCGTGACTCTCCACCGCTCAAGAATGCCCATTCCAGAGCCCTTTTCCTCGGGGATTCCCCCCACCCGTCTTCACGAACACCAAGAAGTACGAGTGATTCTTCCTGGCGTGCTCCTGCCTCTTGATGCGGCTGACTGCGGGGCGATTGGGCCTCACAAGGACGAGAAGATCCTTGGCATAAAACCCCATCGAAGCATATTCGTTGATGATCTCGACATGGGTGAGCCGCTGCATGTTCGCACTGACCTCATCCTGGCACTTGACAATCAGGACACCCTGTTTCCTCAACACTCGGTACGCTTCCTTACCCGCCTTGAAGTAGAGGTCGAGAACGGCATCGTGGTACTTTGGGCCGCCCGTAGTTCCCTCTCCGTTGGAGTAGGTGTCCCTAAACGCTGCGTAGCTTCCGGCGCCGGCAAGGTGGTCCGCGCTCCGTCGGAATAGCCCCTCCATGTAAGGCGGGTCAAGAACCACGCAGTCAATGCTCCCGTCTTCATACGGCAGGTGGCGGCAGTCCACGCCCATCTTGAGGTCCGTGGCGAGAAGCCTGTACCTGGACTTGGGGAGCTTCTTCCAGAAGATCCCCAGCCCGTGCGTCACGTCGGCAACCACGGATCCTTCGGGTACATGAAGCTTCATCACCAGGGGAAACAGGTCCTCGTTCACGCCCACATGCGCCGTGCAAATCAACTCGCTTGTCGTGATCCCGTCAGGCGACTTTCGCCTTCCAGTGAGAGGTGGAGCGGCGTACAGCTCCAACTGTTCCCTCACGCTCAAGTCGCCTTCGGCATCGCTGTCTCTCACAGCAATACGTTTCATAACTCATTCTCCACCACCCTTACGACTGGACGGCCACGTGGTATGCTACCAGCGGCTTTCTCTCTTGTCAAGGCGCCTACCTTGACACTTGCGCGGGGAACCCGCCGCCCTATAATGTCGGCGGGCATTGGAGGAGGCGGCGAGTGCTGATCGACATCCACGTGCACACGACCGTGCGGGCCGGGCCGCTGCGGCCCAACGGCGAGACGTATGCCACGCCGGAGCAACTCATGGCCATGCACGACGCCCGCGGCATCCGCCTGGGCGTCATCCTGCCCGGCGGCGCGCCCGAGTGCGCCCATCACAATCTCTCGCAGGACGAGTGTCTCGACGTCGTGGCCCGGCACCCGGGCCGGTTCGTCCCGTTCTGCAATCCCGACCCCCGGATGCTCACGAACTCACCAGAGGCGAACTTCACGCCGATGCTCGAATACTTCAAGGGCCAGGGCTGTAAGGGCGTGGGCGAGGTGTGCGCGAACCTGCCCTTCGACGACCCACGCGTGCTGAACTTCCTCGCCCACTGCGAGGCGTGCGGCCTCCCTGTCACGTTTCACCTCGCCACGCAGATCGGGGCCACCTACGGCCTCTTCGACGAGCTGGGCCTCCCCCGCCTCGAAGCTGCGCTCAAGAGGTTGCCGAAGCTCATCTTCCTCGGCCATTCGCAGCCCTTCTGGGCCGAGATCAGCGGCGATGTGACCGAGGCCGCGCGCGGCGGCTATCCCAAGGGGCCAGTCACCGAGAGCGGTCGCGTGGTCGAGTTGATGCGGAGCTGTCCCAACCTGTGCGGCGACCTGTCCGCCGGCAGCGGCCACAACGCCGTCAGCCGCGACCCCGCCTTCGGCCACCGCTTCCTCGAGGAGTTCCAGGACCGCCTGTTCTTCGGCACCGACATCTGTGCGCCGACGAACCAGACGCCGCTCGTGGAGTTCCTCCGCTCCGCCGTCGAGGGCGGCCACATCTCCCGCGAAGCCTATGAGAAGATCGGCTGGCGAAACGCCGAGCGGCTGCTCGGCCTGTAAGCAGGACGCTCAGAAGCAGTCGGCCACCCACTTCCCACCGTGCGCAGGATTGCCTATCACTTGCTGGCTCTTGGGGTCCACGACGAGGTCCAGCGCCTCAAGCAAGAGAAAGCCAACTAGCCCCTAATCAAGCGCATTACCCCAAAGAGTGCAAGAGCGGAGGGTGCGTTGAGGTGCCTCCGGGCACGCAGGTACCGCTAACTGGGCGCGCGGCTCGGAA
>VGYV01000055.1 GCA_016872855.1 Planctomycetota bacterium | reverse complement strand
GAGGGCATGGCCTCGACGGGCACGAGGACCACGCGGTCGGCGGGGAGGCGAGGGACGTTTTCGGGGATTTCGGTCGCCTCCTCGCTGTAGGCCGCGGCGCCCGAGGCCGGGCTGCGGACCGACAGGATGTCCACGGGCAGGAGCGGCTCGCCATCGAGGTCCGCCACGCGGTCGAGGCGGGTGCCGTCGAAGATGCCGAGGACCGCGTAGCTGCGGCCGCCCACGCTCACCGTCGCCGTGCCCTTCTTCACCGCCTCGTCGTCTAGCCGCAACTGGTCGGCCATCGCGCGCGACAGGAAGCAGGACAACTCGGTGTTCGCCTCGAACCAGCGGACGAGGACGTGGAATGCCTCCTTGACTGGCGTCACGTCGGGCTCGCGGCGGTCGAGACCGAGGAGGGCGTTGGCCTTGGCCTCGAAGGTCTTCTCGCCCGCCACGGAAGAAACCGTGAACTCGGCGAGTTCGGGCGCCTTGCCCCAAGGAATCTCGAAGCTCCCTTGCCAGTCGCGCTGGACGACCACGTGCTGCTCGCCATAGAGTTCGCGGAGGGGCGCCGCGGCGTCGGCCACGTTCTTCAGGCCGCGGTCGCGCACGAGGAGACCTGTGTAGGGCGCCTTGCCGAGCGCGAACTCCACGTCAACAACGTCCGAGCTGAACGACGCGAAGCAGAGCATGACGAAGGTGGTGAGGATGAGGGTGCCGATGGTCAGTCCGGTGCGGACGGGGCGCTTGCGGAGGTTCGAGAGGCCGAGGAGGAAGGCGGTGGCGGCGGCGCCCGCGCGGGAGACATCGGCCGCCTCGGCCCGCTCCTCGCGGCGGCGGCTCAGCTCAGCCAGGTTCTTCTTGAACCGCCCGCCGAGGAAGGCCGTGACCATCGCGGCGAGGGCGAACGTGATGAACCCGAGCAGGATGACGTAGGGGCTGCGCACGAGCTGCACCGCGGGATGCACCGCCCGCAACGCCAGGAAGAAGAGGAGGAAGATGACGCCCTGCACCGCCACCTGCACCCGCAGGTCGGGGTGGCCCACGAGCAGCTTCTCGGTGAAGAGGGCGAAGGGGATGGCCAGGAAGAGGTAGAACAAGATGCCGACAACCGCGTCGGAGGCGTTCTTGCGTATGACGGGATGGATGTTGGCGCTGTAGGCGAGGGATTCGGAGGCGAGGCGCTTGGCCTCGACCATGCGGCCCGCGGCGGCGAGCTTCTGAGCCTCGTCCGCGAGGGTCGCCGCCCGCTCGTTGTAGCGCAGCACCATGTCGTCCGCCATGCCGTAGCGGTCCTGGAGCCGCGTGCGGCGGGCGTTGAGCTGGGCCATGCTCAGCGCCGCGTCCAGCTCGATGTTCGTGATGCTCGGCGTGTCGGCGGCGAAGTAGCCATTGCCTTGTATCTCCTGGTTCGTAGTGCGGGCTTCAGCCCGTATCTGAGAGCCGTCCGCGGGGCCGGTCGCGCCCAGCGCGAAAGCCCGGATTTCCATCAGGTTCGGGTTCCGCCGCTGGCCCTTCTTGAAGGTGAAGTAGAGGCGCGAATCGGGCGGGACGAAGCAGACGTTGGTGCCGCCGGACGCCTCGACCTTGAAGTCCTGGGGCGCGGCCATGCTCTTGGTCTCGATGAAGTCGAAGCCCGCGTAGGGCCGCAGCGTTGCGGGGTCGGCCATCGGGAACATCTGCACGGGCGCGGCGCGGAAGACCACCGCAGTCGCCTGGCTCTTGCGGTACTGGGCGAGCCGCACGCGGCGGACGGCGTAGGGCGCCCCCTCGCCGCTCTTGGGCGTCGAGAGGGTCCACGTCACCTCGCCATCCTCGGGCCGCACCACCGCCGCGTCAATGTCCGTGTCCGCCCAGTACTCCTGCGAGAGGGCGGTGGGCCAGATGCAGGGCAGTTCGAAGCGCCCGCGCCAGTCGGCCGTCACCACCCAGTCGGTGCCCACGCCGGGCGGCACCACGGTCGGCCTGCCTTTGCCTTGCACCATCGCGGGGCCGAAGCGGACCAGTGCCCCCGGCATCGGGTGGTTGGGCGTCAGGCTGTCGCCCACCTGGCTCACAACCTCGCCGCGAATCGTCGTCAGGTCGCTCCCCCGTGCCAGCGGCACGATGCGGCCGTGGCCGCGGGCGAGCTGGCTCGCCGCCGCCGTGACGAGGCGGGTCACGACGGCCAGGTTCCGCAGCGGCGGCTCCTCGTCAGGCGACGCCGGCGGCTTGAGGAGGTTCTCGAGCGTGTCGAACGGCGTCCCGAGGGTCTCGCGGTTGTCGTCGAGCGTGACGAGGCTGAACGCGGGATAGCCCGCCCAGAGCGCGGCAAGCGACTCGAAGTAACTCGGCGCGCCGTACCCTTCGGTAGTGAAGCCGAGGTCCTTCGTGTCGCCGGCGCGCAGGAGATTGGCGAAGCGAGGCTGGCCCTTCTTCGTCTTCACGTAGTCGAGCGACGGGTCGGCGGCCTGAAGCCGGTCAGCCGCGAGGCGGAATTGCGCGGCCACCTCGGCGTCGGCCGGCTGGCAAGCCGGCACCTGCTTCGGCTCCCCGCACACCAGCCCCACCCGCCCGCTCCGCGCCGTGAGGTCCAGACTGAGGAAGAGGAGGCGCCGATAGGGAGACAAGCTCTCGGCCAGGCAAGCGCGCGCGAATGCCGCCATTCTCTGTAGATGCAGGTCGTTGGCGCGCTCCTTGACTGCGTCCAGCAGACGTTGCCGGGCCTCGGTCTCCCCCAGGTAGTCTGCCAGTCGCGCCCTCTGCTTATCGGGCGGCGCGGAAAGGATGGCCTGGACCTTGAGCTGGCGCTTGCGCGCCTCCCCATAGGCCGCGAAGCTCTTGGCCTCGCCCCCGTGCTCGTCGCGGACCGCGAGGCCGTCGCGCACCCAGTCCACCCGCCTCTGAGCCACCTCTTCAACTGCGGCCATTAATTCCTGGTTCAGAACCTCACGGAGCAGTTCGTTGAGGAGGCCCCGCACCTTAGGGTTCCTGCCCCAGGCGACCGTGTCGTCGGGGTCCTGGGCGACGCGGCGCGCCAGGTCGGCGATGAAGGGCTGGCCATCCGCATCGTGCCATTCGGCAGCTAGCTGCTTGCGCACCTGTTCGCGTTGCTCACGCGCGCCGAGGGCGCGGATGAACTCCCGCATGCCCGCGAGCCCCTGCGCATGGCCCCCTGTGACGATGAGGACAACCGACCTCTTGAGGTGGGCTCTCTCCGCGGCCAGGTGCTTCGCCAGGGAGAGGAGCGCGCCCACGCCACCGGCCTGCTGCGCTCCGGGGGCGACGTCGGGCGCGTAGCTGTGCGCGTCGAGGTGAGCGTTGACCACGACGGCCTCGCCATCGGGGTTTGGCACATCCAGGATTGCGACGATGTTCGAGCTGAACCCCGTCGCCAGGTCAACCCGCGCCTTGATGGTCACTATCCCGCCGGCGAGACTCGCCGCGTCCCCCGTTACGAGGAAGCGGGGCAGGTTCACCGAGGCATCCACGTGGTCGCCCCAGCGCGCGCCGGCGAGCTGTTTGCCGTCGTCGTAGTAGAGGACCGCAGCCGCGCCCATGCCGGCGACCGTCGTCCACGGCGTGCCAAGCGGCAGCAGGGCGAAGTTCCCGCGGAGATCCACATCCTTGAACTCGCGTGCAAGCCCTTTCTCGCCACGAAAGACTTTGCCGCGCAGGCCTTCGTGGGGCGTGGTCACCGTACGGAACCAGTTGGGCAGGAGTGGGTGGATGGCAATGCCGGCCAGGTCGCGGCCCGCTTCGTCGCCGATGCTGGCATGGCGCGTGAAGGGGGCTGTGACTGCAAACGGCTGTTCGAGGACTTCGTAGCCTAACTTCTGAAGCTCAATCAAGAGGGACATAGATGCCTCGCTCAACCCCTCCGACCAGGGGGAGCGTGAGGGGCGGCGGCAGAGGCTCTCGATGTCCTTGCGGATGCCTTCTTCGGTCACGTCAGCGGCAATGGCCTTGTAGTTGGGCGGCTCGACGCCCGAGGGGGGCAGGATGCAGGGCTGAGGCGCGGCGAGGCGATTGAAGGCGAAGAGCGCGGCAAGGCAGAGGGCGCCGAGCACGAGGGTCAGAACCGCATTGCCGAGAAGCCTTCTCATGCCTTCAGTCTTCTATCGTTCTCGTCGTCGTCCTCGTCGTCGTCGTCGAATCATCTTCAAGCCTTTCGAGAACGACGACGACGACGAGGACGACGACGATCGGGTCACGGAAAACACGTGAACACATCAGTCATCCCCATCGCCTGGCGCGCGAGGGCCACGACATCCCAGAAGAGCATGCCCACGACGCAGCCGACGAAGACGCCGCCGAAGAAGGGCGTCATCTTCTCGCGGACCGCTCGCGGGCCGCCGATCTTCAGGCCGAGCCACTTGATGACCCACGCCGCGAAGAGCGACCCCCAGCACATGTAGCAGAAGTAGCTGTTCGCCAGGATGTAGCCGATCGGGTGGAGCCAGAAGCCGACGAAATGCGTCCGCAGGAACGCCAGGAGGAGCGTGATCGTGCTGCCAACACCCACGCCGATGAGCGGTCCCGTGGGATAGCGCGGCTTCGGCGTGTCGCCCCGCAGGTCCGCCGCCACCACCTCGGCGTCGGCCTCGGCCGTGGCGTTCCGCAGCGTGGTGAAGTACCAGTTCTGCCCCGCCGCCCAGTCCTTCATGTAGGGGATATTGTCGCTGCCCCTGCCATAGGCCCAGACGAGCATCACGTAGCCGCCGATGAGCACGCCGCCCAGCGCGCCCACGATGAGCGCCCAGCGCACGCCCCGCGGGCTGGCCGCTGGGGTCACATCTTCATTTCGCACATGGCCGCCATGTGCCAAATGAAGATGTGACCCCGCCAGGTGCAGCATCTCCACCTGCGCCGGGGCGAAGAGGAGGAACTGGGCGACGGCCATGAAGCCCCCCGCCGCGTAAGCCAGGACCATCGTGGGCGCCCCGAACGTGAACAGGCCGCCGAGCAGGAAGAAGATGAGGTAGGGGTAGTAGGGCGTGAAATAGGTCGCCGGCGCACCGCACTCCGTGCGTATCCGCGACGCGGAGAGGCCGCAGACGACCAGGAACCCGAAGAAGAGGAGCGCCGAGCCTGCCCCCAGGCCCGTCATTGCGCCCCACACGCCGAAGAACACAAAGGCGCCCACGATCAGCGCCGTCGCGGCGCGATAGCTCATCCCCTCGGCCGAGTCGTCCACCCCGCCCTTGAGGCCCAGGATGCGGCGGCCGACCCCCGCCAGGTGCTTCCGAGAGGTCCAAAGCACCACGAGCGCCAGACTGAGAAACGCCCCGATGTGCTGCTCGTGGGGGAAGGGGAAGTTGTCCATCGGCCCCTTGATCTCCTTCCAGCCGAACAGCTCGCCGAAGTAGTAGGGCACCTTGGACACCCAGAAGAACAGGATGATGCTCAGAAGCATATCCAGGTCCACGAAGAACGCGATGGCGGTGAAGAGGAGAATGATCTTGAACTGCGAGCCGCCGAAGCCGTTGACGAATGCCTTCATCTCGGGCGACGAGAAGTACTGCGCCAGGTCCACCTCCGCCGTTGGGTTCGGCATGCCGGGGATGTAGAAGTTGAGACCCTGGAGCAAGCAGAAGGCGAGG
The DNA here is from genome assembly GCA_016872855.1 of Planctomycetota bacterium. Lineage (GTDB taxonomy): Bacteria > Planctomycetota > PUPC01 > DSUN01 > DSUN01 > DSUN01. Next base: position 16,300 of record VGYV01000055.1, on the reverse strand, counting down.
GCGACGATGATGCCGGCCTTGAACGCCCCCTTTCGCCAGATGGCGTAGACCGTGCGGCCGCCGTCCTCCCGCTCCTCCATGAGCATCCGCGGCAGGACGACCATCGGGAACGAGAAGCGCTCGTTCTCCGACCACTGCTTGCGGAAGATGACGCCGAGGCCCAGGAGGCCGAGGAACATCGCCATCACGATGCTGCCCCAGTAGAGCAGCGGCGTGAGCCACTGGCGGTAGGGGATGTAGCCCTTCAGCGTGTAGGCCACGCCCGCGGGCGAGGCCAGGCTGTCGGGGCGGACGACCAGCGAGGCGCGCTCGTTCTCCGACAGCTTATCGAGGTCGCTCTCGCGGATTTCCGCCACGCCCTTGCGCAGCCGCGCCACCGCCTCGTTGCTGAAGAACACTACGTCGGTGATGACTGCCTCGCCTGGCCCGGCCAAGGTGAAGACAATCTCCACGCCGTCCTGGATGTTGCGGGGCAGTGTCAGCGCGGGCTCGCCGGCTCGCAGGAAGCCGCCGGGGCGCGAGAAGGCGCGATTCGTGTCGCGCCGCAGGGTCGTGATAGGCACCCGCTCGCCCCTGTCGGTCACGAGTTCCATCATGAGCGCCGAACGGCTCTGGAAGCCCGACAGGTTGAACAGAGCGGTAGCATAGTACCGTTCGCCGGGCACCAGGACTTCGCGGCCATCGCGGCGGCGGGCCACTCGTAGGCGGAGGTGGGTTTCCTCGCCTTCCCCGGCTCTCAGGCGCATGCCCGTGGTCTTCCCCACAGGGGATTCGGCGACGGATACGTCCGCCACGCGCCCCGGCGGGTCGGGAGCGCAGTCCAGCCCAAGCCCCGCCGCGAAGCGGCGGTCGGCGATCAGATGCTCGCCGTGGGGCCACAGCTTGTCGGAATAGCTGTCCACCAGCGGCATGTTCTCCTGGAAGTCGGGGATCGAGATGACGAGTCCCAGGAAGCGATGCCACATGCCCTGGCTCATCAGGGGGGCGGAGATGAAGAGCATGGCGTAGACGACGAGCAGCTCTCCGACGGCGAGGCGCAGGGTTCGGCGGAACATGGCGACGAGAGCGGCGATGAGCAGCACGCCGATGAAGACGCCGACGACGCTCGCAGGCGGGTTGTTCTCCGCCAGGATGTTCGGCTGGGGGGCCATGACCTCGTGGTAGTGAATCCACATGCCCATCAGCACCATCGCCACGATGCCGATGAGCGCGGCCCGGAAGCTGAATGTCCGCCGTGCCTGGTCCATGCGCACCTCGCCGCAACCCCCTTGCGGTCTGCCGAGATTAGCAGCCGCGGGCCGAGCCGTCAAGCGAGGCATGCCGCTGTCATTCAATCATTCTATAGAATGTTTGATCGCCGCGCGGCGGCGCGGGCACCCGATGTAGCCAGCAGCTCGCGGTGTCGTTCCAACATTCTGTAGAATGTAAGAATGGCGGACGCGGCGAGAGGTGCGCTGTTTGACACGGGTCCGCCGTGGTGGTATCTGTGGGGCACGCGGTGGTGCCACGGCTTCCCTTGAAGGAGGGGTTTCGTGTGCGCTGAGAACGGCCTTGTCTGCGGTATGGGACTCCTTGTGGTTGGTGGCCTCGCCGCCGCTGCCGAGCCGGGGCGGCTGGCGATGGAATGCCTGCACGGGGCCACTTGGCGCTTCGGCGGCGCGCTGGGCGAACGCATCCAGGCTAACACTGCCCGCTGGCTCCTCGTCGCGCCGAAGAACAACCCCGGCCTGCTCGACATGTTCGCCAAGCGCGACAAGGGGCCGAAGCCCAACCTCGTGCCCTGGGCCGGCGAGTTCGTGGGCAAGTACCTCATCTCGGGTGTCCAGGCCATGCGGATGTCGGATGACCCGCGCCTCCGCGAGACCCTCGCCGCCGTGGTCAATCGCCTCGGCGAGCTTCAGGCCGAGGATGGCTATCTCGGCCCCTGGCCGAAGGCCGAACGCCTCCTCGGCCATTGGGACCTCTGGGGCCACTACCACGTGATGTTCGGCCTCCTGCTCTGGCATGAGCACACGGGCGACGAGAAGGCGCTTATAGCCTGCCGCCGAATGGCCGACCTCATCTGCAACACCTATCTCGACACCAAGCGTCGCGTCCTCGACGCCGGCTCACACGAGATGAACATGTCGGTCATCCACGGTCTCGCGCTCCTCTACCACAAGACGAAAGAGCCGCGCTACCTGAGGATGGCCGAGGAAATCGTGAAGGACTTCGAGCGCGCGGGCGACTACTTCCGCACCGGCCTCGCCGGCGTCGAGTTCTTCCGCACGCCCAGGCCCCGCTGGGAGAGCCTACACGCGGTCCAGGGCCTCGCCGAGCTTTACCTCATCACGGGCGACGAGCGCTTTCGCCGCGCCTTCCTCCACCACTGGGCGAGCATCCGCCGCTTCGATATGCGCAACACAGGGGGCTTCTCGTCTGGCGAGCAGGCCACCGGCAACCCCTACGCCGACTCGCCCATCGAGACCTGTTGCGTCATCGCCTGGCAGGCCGTGATGATGGACGCCCTGCGCCTGACGGGCGACCCGGCGATTGCCGACGACATCGAGCTGGCCACCTTCAACGCCATCGCGGGCGCCCAGCATCCCTCGGGCGAATGGTGCACCTACGACACGCCGATGAACGGCAAGCGGGTGCCCTCACACGTGGCGATCAACTTCCAGGCCCGGCCCGACACGCCCCACCTCAACTGCTGCTCGGTCAACGGCCCCCGTGGCTTCGGCGCCCTCAGCGAATGGGCAGTGATGAGCAGGGGCAGCGGCCTGGCCGTCAACTTCTACGGCCCGATGCAGCTCCAAACCAAGCTCGCCGACGGAACGGCAGTGACGCTCAAGCAGGAGGGCGACTATCCCATCGGCGACAGCACGAAGCTGACCGTTGACCTGTCGAAGCCGCACGCGTTCCCTCTCGCCCTGCGTATCCCCGCCTGGTCAGCGAAGACCGAGGTCCTCCTCAACGGCAAAGCCGTCCCCGGCGTGAAGGCCGGAACCTACCTCGAATTGGCGCGGGAATGGCGGAGTGGCGACGCGGTGACGCTCCGCTTCGACATGGCCCTCCGCCACGAGGTGGGCGACGTGGAGCAATACGGCAAAGCATCGTTCTACCGCGGCCCCCTCCTCCTGGCCCACGACGAACAGATGGCCAAGGGCCAAGGCAAGTTCCGCCCGTGGCTTCTCATGGACGTGCCTGTGCCAGGTGGCCCAACGCTCAAGCTCTGCGACTTCGCGAGCGCGGGCGCCAACGGCGGCCCCTACCGCTCCTGGCTCCCGGCCACGGGCCTGCGCCCGCCCGCGCCCGTGCCCTGGCTCCCCGCCGACGGCGCGCGCGTGCCGCCCGGCGCCATCCGCTTCTCCTTCCGCAAGCCTGCCCCGGCGGCTGTAGGCGGGGCGTCCCTGCCCCGCGAACCTGTGGGCGGGGCGTCTCTGCCCCGCGATACGCGCCGCCACACCGTCGCCATCTCCGACGCGCCCGACTTCGCCCGCGCCATCCTCAGCTATGGCGAAGCCGCCAAGCCGCCCCTCATCCTCCCCGCCTCCGAGGCGACGAAGCTCAAGCCGAACACCCCCTACTACTGGAAGCTCGTCGCGCGCAATGCGAACGGGGCAACCGAGAGCCTCGCGCCCCACAAGCACTTCGTCGTTGACCCCACCCTGCCCCCAGCGCCCGACGTGCCAGAGACGCAGTACGGCGAGCGACCGAAGGACTCCGCCATCGTCATCGCCCCGCTCAAGGGTGACCCTAAGCCCGAATGGGGCCAACTGAAGACCGCCGACGGCTGGAAGGCCGCCCCCGGCCCCGACGGCAAGCCAAACGGCTCCGTCGAGCTTGACGGCCAGGCCGGCCGCATCACCTACGCCCTCACCGAGTTCCCCGACCGCGACTTCACCGTCGCCATCTGGGTCTGCGTCAACGCCCTCCCGAAGACCCAGTATGGCCAGGTCTTCAGCGCCTGGTGCAAGGGGATGGACGACCCGCTGCGGCTCGTCGTCCACGTAGCCCGCCACTCCGTGGCGGAGAAGGACAGCCGCCCCGGAGGGGCGGCCCACGAGGGCAAGCTCCACGCCCGCATCGAGGCGGGGCAGTTCTTCGGCACGGACGGCTGGCCTGTCGAAGTGGGCAAGTGGGTGCATGTCGCCACAGTCAAGGAGGGCGCCAAGCTCACCCTCTACATCAACGGCCAGGCCCACTCGACCGCCAAGGTGCCCGAGAGCGTCGCCTCTTCCGCCGAGGATTTCGCCCTGGGCGGCAACCCCCACTTCGGCGGCCCCGAATTCCTCTCCTGCCGCCTCGCCGACCTGCGCTTCTTCGCCCGCGCCCTCTCAGCCGACGAGGCCCGCGAGGCATCGGCTCACTGGACAGCGAAGCAGTAGCTGGGCGCCAGCGCGTTCGCGAGTGAAAGGGGAACGAAAATGAAGGTGCTTGTGTTCCTGTGCATCTTCGCTGTCTTCGCCGGATGTCGCTCCTCAAGGCAGTGCACGACAGCCAACGATACTGACACGGAGATGGCCTTCTACGTTGACCTGATGAAGCGCGATCGGGTACCATTGCGCCAGTACCTGTATGAGCATCACGGCAACCGGGTGGGCTGGGCTGACTTCTCGAAGGCCACCCACGTAACCCGAGCCATCTTTGGCTCCGAACCGCTGACGATCATAGAGCACCCTGTCACTTGGGATTGCCCCAGTTTCAAGGGATACCACGGGCGCGCCATGACCTCTCGCTTGTCGTTCCATCGCGTTTACCAGATTGGCGGACGAGGGCCCGTCTCCGTCTGGCACGGGGAAAGGCTCTTGTTCCGTCTTGTCGAACCAGTGTATTGGGCGCTCGCTGGGCACAACGTCAGCGAATCACTTCTGTTCATACTATATGGCTCTCCGGGCTTTCTTGTGGGTGCCCACAAGGGGGGCGCCAAGCCGAGGAACCCTTCTACCTCCCTCAGCATAGGCATGGCAAGGACTTACGCCGAAATACACCTGTGCCGGCGCTGGATCGCCAGCTGCTCGCGCCGACCGACAACCACAACCCCTGGGGGCTACCCACAAAGAACCCCGAAGCGGCTACTATATGAGAACATCCGGGCCGGTGGGCCGCTGGAGGTCCATCTCACGACCACTGCCAGGTCACGGCTACTGGATGGCCAGCCTGCGCCTGCAACGGGGCTGGTGTGGTTGGACGCGGCTTGCACGGGCACCCGGTTCGTCTGCGTGATCTCACAGGACGCAGACCGGAGCGTCCCGCGGACCGTTGAGTTCGAGGAGTTCGGGAGGTACGTCCACCAGACAGCGAAAGCTGCGCGCCTGGTTCTCGACTCCAAGACCGGAGACTATGTTGAGGACGAAAAGCCCAGGTAGCCCAGCTTGTCGCATTCCACAACGGAGCCTGCAAGCGAGGAATCCCGTGATGAAATGCCTATTCGCCATTGCTGCACTCGTAGGCCTGCCGGCGCCTTTGGTGGCGGAGAGCCTGTGGATCGAGGCGGAGCACCTTGACGGGGTGCGGGGCCATTGCTGGCCGATGGGCAGGCCGAACATGAAGAAGACGGAGGGGCATTGGGCTCTCTCGGGGCCAGGGTGGGCGGCGGAGTGGAACCAGGGGGGAGAAAGCGGGTTCCTCTCGATTGCCACTGGGGGCGAAGACGACAAGGCGGTGGCGACGAAGAGCATTGAGATTCCCGCCGCGGGCGAATACGCCGTGTGGGTGCGATACGGCGATTGGCGGGAGAAGACGGAACGCTTTCAGGTTCAGATCGAGCAAGAAGGTGCCGCACCGTGGGTGGGCAAGTTCGGCGAGCAGGCCATCGTCGAGGAGGACAACGAGGCGAAGCTCTATTGGGGCTGGGCGTTTGCGTGGGACAAGCGGACGGCCACGCTGAAGAAAGGCCCAGCGAAGCTGAGCCTGATGACGACCGCCAAAGACCCCGAGCCGCGGCAGGTGGACGTGATTGTGCTGACGAGCGACGCGGCCTATCGCCCGCTCATCAAGGAGCGGCCGAAGAGCCACTCCTGGGACATCCTGGCGGGCTATCGCGCCAAGGGCATCCACGCCGACCTCGTGCCCCTCGCCCGCCGCAAGCTCGACTTCGCGCTGCCCAAGGAGTGGCGGCTCCGCACCTTCCGCGACAAGGGCTTCCTCTACCTCTGGAACGTCAGCCACACGAACGCCGCCGAAACCTGGCTCGGCGACAAGCCCGACCGCGTGAAGTTCCCCTACAACATCAACGACAAAGAGACCCGCGACGAGTTCGAGAAGAAGTACGGCGGCAAGGACGACGTGCCAATCTTCTCCGACCCACGCATCGTGCCCACGTTCCACACGGTCGGCGGAGGCGTCTTCGCGACGGACGCGAAGACGGGCGAGGTGAACAAGGCGGGGCAGCTCTTCGCCAAGTGGCTCGCCGAGCATCCCAACCGCCCCTGGGCCACGATGATGAATTACCACGGCGGTGTGCCCGTGGGCGAGAAGGGGGTCGAGGCATTCCAGAAGTACCGCGACCGCTATGTCGGCTCCATCTCGGGCGAGAGCCTGGGCTACTTCTACCCCGATGGCAAGAAGATGCAGGAGGCGACGGCGGGCGCCAAGACCCGCCGCCAACTGGTCGAGGCGTTCGTGCCTCTCACCCTCGAGTGCAACGCCGAGAAGTACCGGAAGATATACGGGAAGGACCTCGACAAGAACCCGTACGAGGACGTGATCGCCTGCCTGTCGGTGGGCAACATCGTGTTCGCGCCGCTGTGCGCCGATTGGGGGGCTCGGACGATTGGCTACGAGTCGTCGGCCTGCACCAACTCTGTCCTGGGCATGCGCTGGGCGTTCATGCGCGGGGCTGCCCGCCAGCACGCCAACCTGACGGCCACATATCGCTCGTGCAACTTCGGCGACGCCTCGACGATTTTCAGCAGGGGCAGCAGCTTCTCCTCGCCCCAGAACCTCCTCGACAACTACTACTCGGTCTTCTCGGGCGCGGGCATGACCTGGTACAAGTTCGACATCTGGTATCAGTACATGGCCGGCTCCTCGATGTTCTACCACGAGCAGGGCTTCGACGAGTGGTGGCGCCCCGGCGGCACAACCGCAGCCGGCATCTACGAGGCCCAGCTCTCGCCCAAGGGCAAGCTCGTTGACCGCTTCCTCCGCGTCACCGCCGCCGAGCCGGACCGGGGAACCCCCTACACCCCCGTGGCGTTCCTTGTGGACTACGCTCACGGCTGGGAGCCGGCCCCCTTCTGGCCCAACTCGTTCAAGAACTGGCACGGCCACCAGGACCGCTTCCGCTTCGGCATCCACGAGAAGATGCTCGAAGAATACCTCTGGACCGCCTACTACCCGATCGGCCCTGAGAGCGAGAGGCCGATGACGGGCACCAACGAGGTCTACGTGCCGGGCGTCTTCGGCGACATGTTCGACGTCATCTACGCCTATCCCGACGCCGCAAAGTGGCGTACCATAGACACTTACGCCGCCGTGATCGTGGCCGGGGAGATCGAGCTGACTGAGGCCGAGGGCAAGCGGCTGGCAGCGTATGTGGACAATGGCGGGACGCTCCTCGTCGCCGACGCCCACCTGACCGGCCCGGGCGTGAATGCCCTCAACCTGCCCAAGACGGGCGGTCTCGCGGAGACAGAAGGCTATAAGTGGCTGGGAGCACAGGAGTTGCAGCCATCTCAGCGCTTCCGATTCCGCCCCATCGAGCCGCCGACGCGGCTCAGGGCCACCGAGTGGAGCCACAAGGTCCTCGCTCAGACGCCTGAGGGAGCCAGCTTCTGCGCCTCGGAGGACAGGGGGCGCGGCAGGCTCATCTATCTATCGGTACCGCATGGACTTGGAATCAATCGCGAGGCGCACCCCGTGGTCGCCCGGCTCATCGCCCACCTGACGCGGGGGCTGATGCCGGTGGAGGTTGAGGGCGATGTCGAGTGGCTCGTGAGCCGCTCGGAGAAGGGCTGGCTGGTGACGCTCCTGAATCCCGCGGGCCAACTCAAGCCGCAGCAAGGCATTACGCCGACCGACTACCGCGAGAACCGTCCCGTGGTCATAAAGTGTCGCGTACCAGTCACTTCCGCACGCGACCGCCTCCTGCTGACCGAGAAACTGGAGGTCAGAGATAATGCCGTGCGCATCGAAGTCCTGGCCGGAAGCGTACGGATCGTCGAGTTGAGATGACGACAGAGCTGCCCCCATGATGTCTGCCCTCCCCCGGGGGGACCGGGTGAACATCTTGATTCCGGTAAGGGGACCGGCGCCCTGATGACACATGTCGGTAGACGCCAACGGGTTATGTCCGGGCCTGCCGCGTTGTGGCAGCCCTTTCCAAGATGTTCACCCCCGTGCGCGCGCGTGAACATCTTGAACCCCTTGAGGTGGAGAACCCTGATGAAGTGGGCCTCGATGCTCCTGTGCTTCGCGGGATCGTTGTGGGCTGGAGAGGCCCAGGCGCCGGCGGATGTCGCCGCACTGCTCAAGCAGTTGGGCGACCCGAGCGAGGAGGTGCGCTGGAAGGCGGCGGTGGCCCTGGCCGCCGGCCCGGCCGAATCGGTTCCCGCCATCGCCGCCAGACTGAGGGGCCTCCCGCTGGACCGCCGCTACGCCGCCTTCGCACTCGGCAGGATGGGGAAAAAGGCAAAGGCCGCTGTCCCCGCGCTCATCCAGGCGTTCAGGAGCGAGCAGGGCGTCGCCCGCCGCAACGTGGCGGCCGCGCTCGGCCTCATCGGCCCAGAGGCGAAGGAGGCAGTGCCCATCCTCACTGAGGAGCTGCGCGATATGGACCCCGGCGTCGTCTTCGCGGCCACCCAGGCACTGGGTCAGATGGGCGCCGAGGCAAAGCCAGCGGTCCGGGAGATCGAGGGCGTCCTCCGCTCGGCGAAAAGCGAGAGCCTCCAGTGGGCGGCGAGCTACGCGCTCGACTGCATCCAGGGGCCGAAGCCGGAGGAGGTGAAGCGGGAGAAGTTGGTGGTCGAGAGCCATATCCTCAACAAACTCGTCCGCATGCTCGACGGCCAGTGGCAGGGCCTGCGCGTGGCGGCGGACGGCAATTGCTATTTCGCCGCGGGCGGGCACTGGAAGGACCACGGCTCGGCCTTCTTCCGCTACGACCAGCGCACCCGCAAGGTCACGATGATCTGCGAGGACATCAGCCCGGTGTGCGGCGAGGACATCACGAAGCAACCGCCGCAGGGCAAAATCCACAGCGAAATAGTTGAGAAAGACGGCTGGATTTACTTCGGCACCCACCTGGCCAACTACACGCCCGAGGGCATCGCCGCCTACACGGGCGCCCACCTGCTCGGCTACCAGTTCGCCACGGGGAAATGGCGCGACTTCGGGGTCGTCCACCCCAACTACACCAACTACTCAGGCGTGGGCCTCGACGCGGCCCGCGACCGCCTCCTCTTCTACGTCACCCCCTTCGGCAAGGGCGACGGCCCGCGCCTCTACTGGGTGGACATCCCCTCGGGCAAGAAGCAAGACCTCGGCCTCCTCCTCTCCAAGCCCACCAAGATTGACCACTTGCCCGCGTTCCATATCTTCGTGGACCGCCGCGGCGACTGCTGGTTCGAGATACGCGGCGACTCCGAGTCCCTCCACGTCGCCCGCGGCGCCACGGGCAAGCTCGAACGCTGGCAGCGCGCTCTGCCGCCCCACCGGGACGCCTGGGACTGGCACGGCGCCCTGCCCGACGGCGACCGCTGCCTGGTGATGGCGGGCGAGGACATGTGCCTCTTCGACTCGACGAAGGAACGCGACGACCCCGCCGCCTTCTTCCCCATCAAGCGGACGGGGCGGTTCCACCTCGGCGCGGCCCGCCTGGGCAACCGCCTGTTCTACACGATCACGAGCGCGGGCCCTGATAAGCGGCGGGCGACGCGGCTCAAGAGCTTCGCCCTCGACCCCGCGGCTCGCCCTGCCATCGTGGACCACGGCGAGCTCACGGACAGCGAGGGCCGCGCCTGTCACGGCATTTGGGGGATGGACGCCCGCGAGGGCCGCTTGTTCATGATCGGCCGCTGGCTGGCCAACAAAGGCGAGGAGAAGGAGATCGGGGTTGACCGCCACGGCACCTTCTTCACGGTCATCTTCACCGTCGCCGATGTGGCGGCTGACCTGACTCCCCGCGGTGCCAGAGAGTAGGGGCGTGTTGCCCAAAGGGTGAACTCGTTGGGAGTCCCGCCTTCAGGCGGCCCTCTCCTGCGTCTTTCCGCCTGAAGGCGGGACTCCGAACGGGCCGGTTTCCCTGAACGGGGTCTGGTCAACACGCCCGTGCCTCGATCGCTTGATCGCCGCCGGGGGATCGGCTATACTCCGAGGCCGTGAGGACGGCGGCGGTTCGCCGTTCGCGCCTTCCCCCCAACTCCAGGCCAGCTATGCGAACGCTGCCGGGTCCGCGCATCCTGTGGGTTCTCGGGGCCTGCGTGCTCAGCGCGGTGGTGCTGCGCCTGAGCTATCCCGTGCCGGGGCTGTGGCCGCTGGCGTGGGTGGCGCTCGTGCCCTGGTTTCTCGTGCTGCGGGAGGCGAGCGGGCGGCAGGCGTTCCTGGGCAGTTGGGTGATGGGGCTGGTTGCGGCGGGGCTGGGGCTGTCGTGGCAGTATCTCGTCACGGTGCCGGGCGGGGCGGGGCTGACGCTGTATGTGAGCCTGTACTACGTGCTGTTTGGCCTCCTGGTGCGGTCGGCGATGCGGCGGCTGCGGGCGCCGTTCCTCGTGGCTGCGCCGGTGGTGTGGGTGGGGTGCGAGTATCTGCGGAGCTTCTTCCTCTCGGGCTTTCCCTGGCTGTTCCTGGGCCACACGCAGTTCCCGTTCAAGGCGCTGGTGCAGGTCTCGGACCTGTTCGGGGCCTACGCGGTGAGTTTTGTACTAGCGGCGTCGAACGCCTTCGTGGGGGAGGTGGCGCGGGCCTGGTGGCGGGGGGAGTTGGCGTGGCGGCGGGTGGCCTGGGGCGCGGCGTTCGTGGCCCTGTTGGCGGGCGGGATGCTGGGGTATGGGGCGTGGCGGCTGGCGACGCTGGAGATCCGCGAGGGGCCGCTCGTGGGCATCGTCCAGGGCAACGTGCCCCAGAGCATCAAGAACGAGCTCACGAAGGAGAGCATCGCCAAGATCGTCGGGGAGCACGAGGCCCTGACGCGGCGGCTGCCGCAGGGGCTGGACCTGGTGGTGTGGCCGGAGACGATGGTACAGCTCTCGCTGAACCGGCCCGAGCAGGCGCTCGTGCAGGAGCACCGCGCGAAGATCGCGGCGCTCGCCCGCCGGCTCGGCTGCCCGATGCTCATCGGGGCGCACGCCGAGATTGGGCTGGACATCGTGTTCGGGGCGGCGGCCGACGCCACGGTGCAGCGGGTGACTGACCGCGAGATCACCATAGGCGGCCGCTCGTACGAGCTGCCGGACTACGCGGAGCCCGAGACGGGTGAGATGCCGCTCCGCCGCATCCTGGTGCGCGAGGGCCAGCGGGTGCGCGAGGGGGAGCCGCTGGTCGAGTATGAGAGCCTGGTGCACAACAGCGCTTACCTCTTTCGCCCCGGCGCGATGCCCACGCGGGCCGACCGCTACGACAAGATGCACCTGGTGCCCTTCGGCGAGTACATGCCGCTGGGGGGCCTCCTGTGGTTCCTCAAGCAGGTGGTGCCCTACGGGAAGGGCTTCTCGCCCGGGGTTCTGCGGGAGCCGCTTGCGCTCGACGGCGCGCGCTTCGGCGTGCTCATCTGCTTCGAGAGCGCGTTCCCCTACATCACGCGCGACTACGTGGTGCGGCCCGAGGGCGCGGGCGCCGACTTCCTGATCAACATATCGAACGACGGCTGGTTCCAGGGGAGCCACGAGCTGGACCAGCACCTGGCCGTGTGCGGCTTCCGCGCCATCGAGTGCCGCATCGGCATCGTCCGCAGCGTCAACTCCGGCATCTCGTGCATCATAGACCCGGCGGGCCGTGTCCGCGAAATGGTCCGCGACGAGCGCGGCCGCAGCAAGCTCATCTCGGGGACGATGGTGGGCCGCGTGCCGCTGCGGCAGGGCCTCACCTTCTACGCCCGCCACGGCGACCTGTTCGCGGGGGCTTGCCTCCTCCTCACCGCCGGCGTCGTCCTCTTCGCCCTCGCCGCGCGCGTGCGCGCCCGCCTGCGCCGCTGATCCGTGCGCCCCTGCGGTCAATTGGCCAGGGGTTTCCACTGCTCGATGCGCGAGTCGAGGGCCTTGTGAATGTCCTTCAGGTTCTTCGTGCCCAGGAACGGGTAGGCATCGAACACGGTGCCGTTGAGCAGGGGATCGGCATCCGCCTTCCATTGGAGATAGGCGGTCTTGTAGTCGTTCGTGTGCTTCGCGGCAAGCGCCTGCCAGGCCTTGACTTCGGTCGAGAACACCTCCGCGACGGTCTTGAGGGTCTTGATCTTGTCGAGCAGCTTCTGGAGGGGTTCTTCCACCGCCTTCTTGACCTTGTCGGGCTCGGCGTTGCTGTCGGAGAAGACGCTACGCCACGCGGTCTGCCACGACTCCATCGCGCTCTGCCAGTTGTGCATGCGGGTGAGTTGCGTTCGGAGCGCCTTGAGCTGCGTGCTTGCGGCCGCACGCCGGATGAGCGCCTGCGCGGATGAGTCAGCGACCGTGGGGCGGGTCCTGTCCGCCGCGTCCGCCACCCTCGCGGTTTCTGCCAGGAAGGTCTTGAAGTTGTTCATCACCCCCTTGAAGGTCTTGGCTGCCTTGTTGTTCTGGTCAGTCATGTAGCAGATACGGCCCTTCATGAAGATGGCCATGAACCCGTCGCTGCTCGCAGTCTCGGTGACCAGGTCGTTGTGGTCCTTCACAATATCCTGCCACGACTTCGGGAAAGTGCCCTGCCAGTGGCCGCGCTGCTTGAGGTGGGACTTGGCCTCGTCAGCGAACTGGCCGACCTTGGCGTTCCAGAAGCCCTCGGCCGCGGTCATGCTCAGATCCCAGTCATCCTTGTCCTGATCCTCCGTCGTGGGGATTCGCGTCCAGATTTCGCGTAGCCGGCCGGTGAACTTCTCGTAGACGGCCCCAACGCCCTCGCCAAGCGTGATCCCCGCGGTGCCCACGGATGGCTTCACGTCCATGAACGTGAAGATCCGGGTCGGTGGCAGCACGGTAGTCTCGCCTCCCACGGCCGCCGCGGGCAGGGCGGCGAGCGCGAGGAGGGCAAGGCGGCATCGGCTCGTCGTTCTCATGGCATTCTCTCCTTCAGCGCTTCCTGGCGGGGACTCAGAACGGCTGGGCGAAGTCCGTGATGTACCAGCGCTTCTTCTCGACTCGGCGGAAGAAGCGCGGCTTGGGGCTGCCGTATTGGCGGCCGCGCTCGTCGTAGGCAACGGTGGTCAGTTCCGCCTGCTCGACGAGTGGCTCCGAAGTGGCTTTGATCTTCTCCTTGTCCTCCTTCGTGAGGAAGGCGCCTTCGATGGTGCTGCTCTCGTCGAAGCCCTGGAGCACGCTGATCTTGGCGGGGTTGACGACGACGTGGCAGTAGAACTCGGCGAACCGCTTCTGGTGCCATTCCCAGTGGTACATGCACAGGTCACGCCCCTTGGGCGTCGCGCGCCGCCGCGGGTCTATGCATTCCAGGTAGAGCGGGTAGTTCTTCTCCTTGATCGCGGTGATGAAGATCTCGGTGAGCCGCTCGGGCGTCGCGTTGTCGGGGACCGCCTTGACGGTGTAGAGGGCGCCCTTGACGTCCTCCATCTTCTCCTCGGCGGCGAACTTGCCGCCCTTCTCGGTCTGCGGGTCGGTGATGGCGAAGGTGCAGCCGGGGACGTAGAGTGCCTCGGGCTCGACGGCCCAGCCCCACTGCACGCTCTGGGTCTTCTCCTCGCCCGCCTGCGGGACGAGCAGCAGCACGTTGGTGATCTTGCCGACCAGGGTGCCTTGCATCCCCTCGGGCATGTCGCGATTGACCAACCGGCGGTAGCGCTTCAGCGCCTCGTAGGCGCCCAGCCACGAGCGATTGGATAGCTCGACATAGTAGAAGCCGCGTGCGCCGGCGCCGACGAAGCAGAACTGGCGCCCCATGTCGGTGAACTCGTTGCGGGGGTAGTCGAAGCCTTCGAGGACGACGTACTTGCCCCGCAGGTCCGCGATGTCCGCCTCGTCAGTCGAGGGGGCAGGGAATGCCTTCGCGATGGCACCCTTCTGCTCGGTGGCCTGTTTGCGGAATGCCTCCCAGGCCTTCTCGGCCTCGGCGGCGAACATGCCCTTGAGCTTCTTCTCATTCTCCCGGTAAGCGAGCATGTCCGGGGTGATCTTCGTGGTCTCGCCCTTGCTGGCGAGGAGGGCCTGGCGGGCGCGCTCGAAGAGCTCCTTCACCTTCGGGTCGTCGGGGTACTTCTTCTGGAGGTCGGCGATACGCTGGAGGGCCTCCTGCTCGATGGCGCCCGGCTTGAAGGGCTGGCCGCGCATGCGCTTCACCTTGTCCTCGAAGCCCTTGAGCCGGTGCTCGGCGCCGCTCAGCTCGAGCTTGCTCGGACCCTCCTTGTCCGGCGCGCCGCCCACGCACAGGGCAGCCGCGCAGAAGAGCATCCACAGCCATCCGTGGTAACGAAGCGTGCGCATATCGGCTTCCTCCTGTGTCCAGAGAGCCCCATCCCGATCCCCGATCGTGCGCAGCCATCATGCCACGCGACGGGGAGAAACGCAAGAGGCGGCGGGAAAAATCGTCCTATGGGGTGTAGTTGGCGAGCCGGGCGACCAACTCGTCCTGGAGGCTCCGCACGTCGGCCAGGGAGCAGCGGAAGTCGTTGATGAGGATGGAGAAGGCGAGGAGGCGTTCGCCGCGGGCCTCGACGTAGCCGGAGAGGGCCGAGACGCCGCCGATGTAGCCCGTCTTGGCGAAGAGCTTGCCCTTCAGGCCGTCGAGGCGGCGCGAGAGCGTGCCCTCCTGGCCCGGCTCGGCCAGCGAACTCCTGTAGAGGGCGCCCCAGCGGCGGCCGTGGGCGTAGTGGAGGAGCTGGACGAGTTGGCGCGTGCTGAAGCGGTTGGCGCGGGCGAGGCCGGAGCCGTCGGTGTAGTCGAAGGTGCCGGTGACTTTGGCGGCGCGGAGGAACTTCTCGACGACCTCGGCGCCCGCGGCCCAGGTGCCTTTGCCGGCCCTCTCGCGGCCGAGGGTCTTGAGGATCTGCTCGGCGTAGAAGTTCTGGCTGTTCCGGTTGGCCACCACCACGCTGTCCTTGAGGGTGGAGGTGGTCGTGGTGATCTCGCGGAGGGCGGCGGGCTCGATCTTCAGGGGCGGCGTGAGGAGGCGGGCTGGGCCGCTCACGGGGATGCCACGGGCGCGCAACACGTCGGCGAAGGCCGCGGCGGTGTAGAGGGCGGGGTCGTGGGCGGTGATCCAGGCGGTGAACGGCGCGCCCTGGCAGCGGATGCCGCCGCTGATGAAGATGCGGTTCTCGCCCGCGCGGCGGTGGACCAGGACGCGGTTGTCGCCGACTCGCGCGCGGCTGGTCGAGCAGGTGTTCACCAGTTCGACGTACGAGGTCGCCGGGTCGGTGGTGGCGAGGGCGGGGTCGCCCGGGCGGGCGCCGGGCTTGACGACGACCAGGACGCAATTGTCGTTGAACGACAGTGCGCCGATGGGTGCCGAGTACCAGGCCTGGTACTGCCCCTGCGGCCAGCCGGGGTGGAGGTGCTGGCGGTCGAAGTACGTGTCGTCGGCCAGGATGCCGCCGCGCACGCTGCGGATGCCGGCCTGGGCAACGGCGCGCGCCCACTCCTCGAGCACGGCCGTGGGCTTCGCCCCGTAGAGGCGGCCGGAGATGTTCGGGTCGCCCCGGCCAATGAGCACCAGGTCGCCCGCCAGCGCGCCGTCGGCCTGCACCTTGCCCCAGGCGCCCACGGTGGTGCGGAAGGCGAAGTCCGGGCCGAGCAGCTCGAGGGCCGCCGCCGTCGTGGCCAGCTTGTTGTTCGAGGCCACGATGAGCAACTCATCGGCGTTGTGCTCGAACAGCCAGTCCTCGGCTGCCAGGTCCATCGCGCACACGCCGAAGCGGGCGCGGCGCAGGTTCGGCGTGTCGAGGAGCTTTCGCAACTCGTCCCCGAGGGCCCTGCGGTCCAGCCCCTTCGCCGGCGGCTGGGGCGGGCGCGGGGCCTCTGCCGCTGCCAGAACGGGAACGCGGGCGGAGAGGGAGAGCGCGAGCAGGAGTCGTGGCAGGCAAGGCATGGCGCAGCGAGTCTCGCCTCAGCATTCTGCGGAGATGACCGAAGCCCATGATACCGAAAGGGGCGCGGCTCTGCAAGGCCATCGGCCAGGCGTTGCGCGAGGTCGGCTTTGCCGGCAATGCCGTGTCAGCCTGACGAAGTCCCCGCCCCCCCTG
>VGYV01000054.1 GCA_016872855.1 Planctomycetota bacterium | reverse complement strand
CGCGGCCCGCGGTGGGTCGCGCGATGGCCTCAGGTGCGCAGCACGGTGAAGCGTGGATCGTTACGGAGGCCGGTGTCGAGGGTCAGCGTCGTTTCGGTGCCGGCGGCGGCATTCGAGCGGCCCAGATAGTAGTCGGAAAAGTCCCCAGGGCCGCGCCGGTAGTCGTCGAGTGCCTGCCGAACCGTGTCATTGTCGGCGATCTCGAACTGCGCGGTTTGCAGGATGCGCTCCAGGGCAGTGACGATATCGGACCTCTCGTACTTGTAGGAGGCGTCGAGGACCCACTCCAGCTCGCAGAGCACGACCGGCTGGATGAGCATCGTCTCGCCACGGTCGGCGGCGCCGTCAATCTCGCGCTCGGCGATGGCTGCCTGGCGCAGGTCGTCCTGAACCACGTAACGAACGAGGAGGTTTGTGTCGAGTCCCCTCAAGGCATCCTCCCTCCGCGCTCCCGGATTGCTCGGTTCATCTCTTCGATGGAAACGGCGCGCATGCCGGGACGGTGGAGCATGCCCTTGAGGCTCCGCACATCTACCACGGCTGGCCGGACCACCACGTCGCCGTTATCCTGCACCACGAAGTCCACCCTGTCGCCGGGATGAAGTCCCAAGCGATCCCGGATCACCTTTGGGATTACAAGCTGGCCCTTGGTGGAGAGTCTTGCAGCGGCCATGGTCTTCTCCTGACAGGTTGTCTTACGAGAGAGCCATATTCCTACCTCATAGTAAGACTTCTCTCGCCCTCTGTCAAGTTGCCCTGCGCACCGGCCGTCAGCAGCCGCGAGTGCCTTGGGACGTGCTTTCAGGATCGCCGACGATGCACAGTCCGAACTTCTGCTCCACTCTGAGCCACTGGTAGGTGAGGAATCGAGAGGGCTGGCCGATTGGCTCAAATGGGAGTGGGTCAACGACTTTGGTCGGGTAGTTCTTCACGAGCGTGATCTTGCCGGACGCCGCAAGCTGGTCTACGGCTTCAACCGCGTCACGAACCCACCCCTCGCGGACCAGTTGAGGGTCCGCTTCTGCGATGCCCTCCAGCACGTCAATGAGGTTGGAGCGATGCGAGCCGAAGATGAAGAACTGGGTCATGTGGCGAAAGAGCGGCTTGTCCTCCTTGCTCTTCTTGTAGCCGCGGTGGACCCTCAAGTACTGAATCGCCTGGCCCAGGCGGGTTCTCACCTCGGGCGATCGGCGCTCGGTCGGCAGAGCAGCCAAGGCGCGGAAGGTGGCAACGACGCCGTGATAGCAGCTCACCGATTCCCAGCACCGGGCGTGGCGCGGCGCCGAATAGGGCCACTCCTTCGCGCCCCCCGCGCGAGTCGCCTTGTGATCGAAGCGCTGGTGATCCACGATCCACTGGACGGAGGCCTGGACTGCCGGCGCGTTGCACGCGCCCATGCGAATCAGGGCCGCGGTGGCAATGCCGACGTAGCACGGGAGTATGCCGCACGCGCCGGTTGTGTACGAGAACGCGCCCTTCTTCGCATGGCGGTCCGCCACGTAGGCTAATGCCCTGGCAACGGGCTCGTCAGTGATGTCCATGCCGCATCGCTCCATCAGGCACAACGCGGCGTAGGTTGGAGAGGCCGTCGGCGTCTTCTCGAGCGATGGGAAGCTGCCATCCTCGAGCTGCAATGCCAAGACCTTCTTGAGGGGCTCCCACGCGAGCATCTCCCGACGCAAAGTCTCTCTGGCCCTCGCAGATGCCTGCTGAGGAGCCAGATTGAGAGCGGTCAGATACCGGACAGGCGGGTTCTCCGGCGACGATAGCCACTCGAGCAATGATCCCACCATCATCTTGGTTCCCCCTGTGACAAAGGGCCTCACGATGTCTCGAATTCAGGTAGCCCGCGAATGCGGGCGAGCCAGCCGTAGCCCAGCGCGACCGAAGGGAGCGCTGGGAATCGCGGACGCCCCACCCTACCCCCACCGCCGTTCCGTAGCCCGCGAAGCGGGCGGCCCAGCCGTAGCCCAGGGCGACCGAAGGGAGCGCTGGGAATCGCGGACGCCCCACCCTACCCCCACCGCCGTTCCATAGCCCGCGAAGCGGGCGACCCAGCCGTAGCCCAGGGCGACCAACGGGAGCCCTGGGAAACCGCGGGCCCCCCGTCATCACCACCGTGTAGCCCGCGAAGCGGGCGACCCAGCCGTAGCCCAGGGCGACCAACGGGAGCCCTGGGAAACCGCGGGCCCCCCGTCATCACCACCGTGTAGCCCGCGAAGCGGGCGAGCCAGCCGTAGCCCAGCGCGACCAAAGGGAGCGCTGGGAACGCGGACGCCACCCCACCCCCCTTAGCCCCCGAAGGGGGCGTTTCACTTCCAGAGATAGCGTTCGTCGTATTGGATGCCGTGGCGTTTCAGCAACGCCTTGAACTCGTCCTCGAACGAACGTGTCTTGTGGTGGGCCTCCTGGCCCCGAATGTAGGCGCGGACGCGGGGGATGGAGGAGGCGCTGACGGAGAATGCGCCGTAGCCCTCCTGCCAGGCGAAGTCGCGCAGGTCGGGGAACGTGTCGTGAACCCAGCCGGAGGAGACGCTCTTCACGGCCTCCATGCAATCCGCCACGCATTCGACCTGTTTGATGTCGAAGAGGATGTGGACGTGGTCGGGGGTTCCGCCGATCTCGCGGGCGAAGCCGAAGCGGTTGTTGATGAGGGTGGCCATGTAGCCGTGGATGCGCTTCGCGTGGTCGGCGGGGATGAGACGGCGGCGCTCTTTGGTGGAGAAGACGGCGTGGACGGTGAGTTGGGTGAAGGTGTGGGACATAGCCTGCTTCTCCACAGGGGTCTGAAACGCCCCACTTCGGGGGCTGAAACCTCTCCACACCGCGATCCCAGGGCTCCCGGGGGTCGCCCTGGGCTACGGCTGGCTCGCCCGCATTCGCGGGCTGCCATCGTGGTCGCGGCTGTCGTTCCCAGGGCTCCCCTCGGTCGCCCTGGGCTACGGCTGGGTCGCCCGCATTCGCGGGCTGCCGAAGACAGACGGCCGGTCATCACCGCCCGCGGATGTCCTGGAAGGAGCTCTCGGGGTCGCCGCAGAAGTCGATCGGGCCGGTGAAGCGCTCGGGGCCGATGGGCTTGCCAGAGGTGCCCGTGACGAAGAGCTTGACGACCGCACAGTTCTTGTAGTCGGGCACGGGGACGGCGATGAGGCTGCCGTTGAACTTGAATGGGGCGTCGCGCATCTCGCGGTCGCCGGGATACATGACGCCCACCTTGCCTACGTCCCAGCCACGCTTCACGCGGAAGAGGGCGTGGGGGGTCTTGGCGTAGCGAATGTCGTCGGCGCTGTCAATGTGCGGCGTGATGATGCCGGCCACGTAGCCGTCGGCGACGGTGTAGAGCTTGCCCCTGGCGCCGTGGGGGACGCGAAGGGGGTCGGGCTCGAAGCACAGGACGCGGCGGCGGAAGGGCTCGTAGAGGGGCAGGTAGCGGGCGTAGTGGGCGACCAACTCGTCGTGGGAGCGGCCATCGCGGGCGATCGTGGGGAAGCAGCCGTGGAGGACGCAGCGCCGCAGGTTCTCGTCCGTGTTCGTGCGGTTGCTGGTCCAGAGGAAGAACATGGGCTTGGCGATGCAGGCCCAGAAGTACTTCTCCTCGGAGATGTCGCCGTCGCCCTCGAGCAGCACGCCGTCCACGTGGCGCATCGAGCGGATGCTCTGGGGCTTGTTGGCGAACATCGAGAGTGGGCGGCCAAGCGACTTCATGTGCTCCTTGATGCGGCGAGTCAACTCGTCGTAGGAGAAGTTCACGCTGTAGGCGGGGCGGTTGTCCACCACGGTCATGCCGTCGTCGTGGGCGAAGTCAATCTCGTAGTGGCGGAAGCAGTCGAGGAAGAAGCCCTTGAGCTGGGGGTACTCGGCGAGGATTCTCTTGGCGGACTCCAGGCAGAACTTGCCAAAGGAGGTGGAGAGGTCGGCATTGGTGTTGTGGCACATGTGCCAGCCGCTGGGGATGGGCGCGCCCTCGGGCGTGCGGCAGAGGGCGTCGGGCCACAGCGCCTCGGCCACGGGGCGGAAGCCGTCGGTGTAGTTGAAATACCAGAAGGGCGAGATGCCCGCGTCCGCGATTCGCTGAAGCTGGGCCTTGATGTCGTCGCGCGTGTGGTAGAGGCTCGCAACGTCGGCCACGCCCAGCTCGGCGGCAATCTCCTCGGGCGAATGGCTCTTCACCCACTCCCAGACCTCGTAGGCGTCCTTTTCTTTCCCCTCCTTGCGCCATTTGTGGTAGAGGCGTTCGAGGGAGTTGATCTTCAGCCAGCGGTCGCGGCCCTCCTGGAAGTAGTCGGAGTAATAGGAGAAGTGGCCGTGGACCTCGAGGGTCTTGAGGCCGAGATCGGTGTGGGCCTTGGGGTCGTGGCCGACCTCGATGCCGGAGCATAGGAACACGCCCTCGGAGTCGTAGATTTCGGGACTGTCGGGGTCGAAGAACGCCTGGTAGCGGCGATAGACCTTTTCGAGGCCGAGCCGCCAGTCCCCGCCGTGGAAGAGCACGCGCACCGCGGCCTTCATCGGCCGGTCGCCCACGAGGCCGATGTAGGACTGCACGCATTCGAGCGTCTGGAGCGAGTGGACGGGTTTCTCGGCGTAGCCCCAGTTGAAGCCCTTGTCGCCGTTCTCGAACTGGAATGTCGCCATCGGCACGGGGGCGTCGAGGGGCAGGAGCATCGAGTAGCCGGCGTCGCTCTCGCGGCTCGTGTGGCTCACCATCGGCAGGATGATGTCGCGGCCCGACACGTAGCTGACCTGGATATGGTTGAAGTTGAAGTCCTCCATGCCGTCGAAGACGAAGTCGCCGTCGCGGCAGGGCGCCCACACGTGCCACCCCGCCTGGAGCGGCAGGTTGAAGCCCACGCGGAGCGAGCGGTCAAGGACGTCCGACTTCACCTTCCGCGCCTCGACCTGCCAGAGGAGGCCGAAGTCATCCAGCCGCAGCGTCACGTTCAGCAGGAATGGCGAGTTGTGGAAGCGCTTTGTGAACTTCACTTCGTTCCCGCGCTTGCGCTCCCCCATCATCCTGAAGTGGCCGTCGAGGTCGTTGTGCCAGCGGCCATCTTCCTGGTCGTACACGCGCAGGTAGCCGAGGTAGCCGGGGATGTTCTGGCGCTTGATCTGGAAGAGGTCCACCCCCGCCTTCTTGAAGGCCATCGAGCGAATCCAGCCCGTGGCCTTCTCGACCGCGAGCGATACCTCGTCATTCTCCAGGAACCAGCAGTTGCGGCGGGTCGGTGGCGGGAAGCCGATCGTCATGGCCTGCCTCACTTCAAGCGGGTGGTGTCGGGAACGGGCCAAACCACACGTCCACAGTGAAGCAGCGCGCGCTGGTTCCGTCAAGTGCCTCTTGGGATGGGCTGTCGCCTTTCCCCTGGCGGATGTTCCTGGCCACCTCTAACTCGCATATCCAGGTCAACAAGGACACGCCGGACTGCGTGGGGCTGAGCGCGGACCAGGTGCCTGAGCCTGCGACGTTGACGCTGCTGCTCGGCGGGGCATGGCTGCTCGCCTGGCGGCGCAGGCGGCGCGCGTAGCCCCGGCCCGCTCCTGGTACCTCTCCATCCAACACGGCTTGCGGAAAGGCCCTGCCCGATCTACCATAGGGGTGCTCACCAACCACCCGCAAGGAGGGCGCCAATGGCTGGGGCACAAAAGGGGTCGCGACGGGGCTTCGCGCGGCACGTCGCGCGGCTCGGCGCCGCTGCCTGGGCAGGCTTCCACTATGTCGCCGCCGACTCGCTCGGGGCCGAGGGCGCGACGCCCGCCAGCGACCGCATCGGCATCGGCCACATAGGCTACGGACGCCGCGGCGCCCAACTGCGCGGCCTCCCAGGCGGCCAAGTCGTCGCCATCGCCGACGTGAACGCGAAACGCCTCGCGGCCGCCGAGGGCCAGAAGCTCAAAGGCTTTCAGGACTACCGCCGCCTCCTTGACCTCAAGGACGTTGACGCGGTCGTCATTGCCACGCCCGACCACTGGCACGCGCCCAACGCCCTACACGCGGTCGAGGCAGGGAAAGACGTCTACTGCGAGAAGCCGCTCACCCTCACGATCCGCGAGGGCCGCAAGCTTGTCGAGGCCGTCCGCCGCTACGGCCGCGTGCTCCAGACGGGCAGCCAGTGGCGCTCGATGCCGGGCTGCCGCCACGCCTGCGAACTGGTCCGCAACGGTCGCGCAGGCAAAATCCACAGCGTCCACGCCCACAACTTCCCCAGCCCCTGGGAGCCCGAGCTGCCCGCCGAGCCCGTGCCGCCGGAGATTGACTGGGACCTCTGGCTCGGCCCCAGCCCCTTCTACCCCTACAACGTCAACATCTACCTCCCCCGCGCGAAGCCCGGCTGGATCTCGTTCACCCCCTGGTCCGGCGGCGAGCTCACCGGCAACGGCTCGCACGGACTCGACATGGTGGCCTAGGCGCTAGGCACCGACACGACCGGCCCGGTCGAGGTCTGGGCCGACAGCCCCCGCATCAACAGCGTCGTCCACTACCGCTATGCGGACGGGGTCGTGATGCACCTCGACCAGGGCGGCTACACGGTCGGCGGCATCTTCAAGGGCGACAAGGGCGAGATACGCATTGACGGCACTCGGGCGACCTGTGTGCCCGAAGAGCTCGGCCGCGAGCCGATCACCCCGAGCGACCTGCGGCTCTACGAGAGCAAC
This sequence comes from Planctomycetota bacterium, assembly GCA_016872855.1. GTDB lineage: Bacteria > Planctomycetota > PUPC01 > DSUN01 > DSUN01 > DSUN01. The sequence goes on along the minus strand of VGYV01000054.1, from coordinate 15,233 downwards.
AACCACTTCGCCGATTGGGGCGAGTGCATGCGCACGCGGCGGCGGCCGATCGCCGACGTCGAGATCGGCCATCGCTCCGCCACCCTCTGCCACCTTGGCAACATCGCCCGCTGGCTCGCCCTCCGCAAGCTCAAATGGGATCCCAGCACCGAGACTTTCCCCGAAGACGCCGAGGCGAACCGCTACCTCGAACGCCCCCGCCGCGAGCCTTATCGGTTGTGAGGCAAGGAGGCGAAGAATGACCAAGAGAACAAGACAACTATTGTGTGCGGGCGCCGTGGTGGTCTGGAGCCTGCTGCTGTTCTGCGCGGGCGCCATCTGGCAGCCCGTGTGGGTCCAGAAGCTCTGGATTCACATCCGGCCCGCGAGCCGATGGGAGAAACTCAACGCGCTCGGAAGGCTCATCATCCCCGGCATGACCCCCGCTGAGGTACAGAGCATCCTCGGGTCGCCGGCGCGCGAGGACAAGTCCGCAACGAAGGTGACGTGGATGTACAGGCAGGAAGGGATGGGCGGTGGAAATGAGCTGTACGTCACGTTTTTTGTCCAGGTAGGGCCTGCCGGCCACAGAAGCCTCTACGTGCAAGAGGTGCTTCAGGACCACGAGTTCGTCACTGTCGGCCCTGTCAGTAAGGACTACGGGCGGAAGTACTATAGAATCTCAGTGGCTTGGCAACCGCGCTGAAGTGTGCCATTCCTCGCATCCACGATGCCCGGCACTCGCGCGTCGTGCGGTCGAAGGTAGCCCGCGAACGCGGGTGAGCCAGCCGTAGCCCAGCGCGACCGAAGGGAGCGCTGGGAACGCAGGCCCCCCCCACCCCCTCAGCCCCCGAATGGGGGCGTATCACTTCCAGAGATAGCGCTCGTCGAATTGGATACCGTGGCGCTTGAGCAGAGCCTTGAATTCGTCCTCGAAGGAACGGGTCTTGTGGTGCGCCTCCTGGCCCTGGATGTAGGCGCGAACGCGGGGGATGGATGAGGCGCTCACGGAGAACGCGCCGTAGCCCTCCTGCCAGGCGAATTCGCGCAGGTCGGGAAATGTGTCATGGATCCAGCCGGAGGAGACGCTTTTCACGGATTCCATGCAATCGGTCACACATTCGACCTGCTTGATGTCGAAGAGGATGTGGACGTGGTCGGGGGTTCCGCCGATCTCGCGTATGAAGCCGAAGCGATTGTTGATGAGGGTCGCAATGTAGCCGTGGGTGCGGGTCCCCTGGTCGGCGGGGATGAGGCGGCGGCGCTCCTTTGTGGAGAAGACGGCGTGCACGGTGAGTTGGGTGAATGTGTGTGACACGCGGCAATTCCTCCACAGGGGTCTGAGACGCCCCCATTCGGGGGCTGAAACGTTTATCACACCTCCTTCCCAGGGCTCCCTGCGGCCGCCCCTTCGGCTTCGCTCAGGGCAGGCTCTGGGCTACGACTGGCTCGCCCCCTTCGGGGGCTACCACTCCCATCACACTCCACTTTCCCAGCGCTCCCGCTGGTCGCGCCGGGCTACGGCTGGCGCGCCCGCATTCGCGGGCCATAATACCGACCAGCCCCCAACTCAGCCCTCCCCCGGAAGGGACCAGTAGCACATGTAGTTGGACCAGCTATGGAGCGGCGGGCGGAGGGGGTGGTAGCGCGGCTCGGCGTCGCCCGCAGGCGCATAGACCCAAAGCTGCGCGGGATCCCACACGATCAGGTTGTCGCGCCCAGTGCCGAAGAGGTCCATGACCTCCGAGCAAAGCTCGGGATGCCGGTCGCTGGGGAATGGCACGACCTGTTCACCCTCCCAGTTGTATAGCCCGCCGTGCTCAGCATGGGCGGAGAAGTAAATCAGCTCCTCGTCCTCGCCCGTCCAGTTCACGGGCTGAAGGGTGTTGCCGCAGACGGGGAACTCGCCCGACCACATGATTTTGCCCGTGGAGTCGAGCAGGGCGACGATACCCGGCGCGCCCCAATAGGTGCAGATAGCGTATTGGAGGCCGGGCGCCCGCCTGCGGAACTTGGCGATGCTGAGGCGCTGGACGTGGCCGTGGTGGACGGCCAAGAGGTCGCCGTGGAGGCCGGCGATGATGAGGCCGTCGTCGCCGCCGGCGCGGACGGCCTTGGGCTCGCCCCAGCCCTGGATGTCCCCCGCGAAGATGGCGTCGGCGTGGTCGCCGAGATGGAGGTTCTGGAGGTCCCGCCCGTTGGCGGTGAGCCAGTGGTAGCCGGCGAGCACCTCGTCGCGGCCATCGCCATCGAGGTCGGCGGCGAAGGGGAAGTGCCCCAGGTTGCCCACCCAGGACCAGAGCGGCTTGAGGTCGGGCGTGAGCGCCCAGAGGTGGTGGTAGCGGTCCTTCAGCAGCAGGTCGCGCGCGGCGCCGCGGCCCGCCAGGTCGGCGAAGCGGATGGAGTCGGCCACGACGAGCGGGAACTCGTGGCCGTCGGGCGAGCCGAAATACGAGATTGACCTCTTGAGGAGCGGGTGGTGGACGGGGCGTTCGGGGGTGGGGGCGGCGAGCTTGAGCTTGCCCGTCGCGCCGTCGAGGACCTGAATCTCGAAGCCGCGGACGGCCACGACCTCTGCCCGCCCGTCGCCATCAATGTCGTTCACCTGGAATGGCAGGTCGCCGGCCAGGGGCGTTTGGGGCGTGGGCGTGCCCGACTGCCAGAGCACCTCGCCCTCCGCCGTGAGCGCTGTGAGGCAGCCGACGGTCGAGTAGCCCTCCCCACCCTCGATGGGCACGCGCTGCGCCAGCACGATGTCGGGCCGCCCGTTGCCCGTCAGGTCGCCGAACCGCATCTGCCGGCACGTGCCAAAGCCTGGCGTGGTGATCTGCTGCACGAGCCGCATCTCTGGATAGGGGGTCTTGTTTGTAGTGCGGCCTTCAGGCCGTTTCTGGGCGCTACGGGCTGAAGCCCGCACTACGAACCTCGGGCGGGCCGGGCAGCCGTCCACTGCAATCGCGCGGAAGCGGGCGGGACAATTGGCCAGCAGCCCCACACGGCCATCCAGGCCCCCGTCCCAGTTGATGTCGAAGACGGACTCGTCGCCTAGCCAGCAGGTCAGCTTCGGCCGCTCCAGTGTCGCCCGCAGCGTGACCCACTTGCCGACCAGCTTGGCGAAGGGGCCGGCCATCTCGCCCTCCACGCTGAACTGCTCGCCGCGGCGCGAGACGAACCTAATGCCCCCGGGGTCAAGGACGAGGGCCTTGTAGTCCAGCGCCGTCTGATAGGCGAGGACGACCCCGACCTCCTGCGTGACGCTGGGGCAGAGGACCCCGACCTCGACGCATCGTACCTTCCGCCACCGCGTGTCGGAGACGATGAGTGTATTGTTGTAGCGGCTCTCGTGTAGCTGCTCGATGAATCGCCGCCACGCGTCCGCCCGCTGCCGTCTGCCGTCTGCCGTCTGCTTTCTGCCGTCTGTCTTCCGCCCTCTGTCCTCTGCCGTCTGCCGTCTGTCCTCTGTCGTCTGTCCTCTGTCCTCTGTCTCCCCGGCGTCCTCCCCCACCCGCCAATTGCTCTTCTGCCACGTCCAGTGCAGCGTCGGCTCGTGCCAGCCCGCATATCGCGGATCGCTTCTGATGCAATGAAACTCGCCCAGCGGGTCATTCCGCCGCGGCACATCGCCGAGGGGCAGACATCCCAGATCGATCTCAACCATTGCTTCGTACTCCGAAGTGAGAGCCACTGGATCATCACAGCTCCTGACCCCAGGTGGCGAACGCCTGGCTCAGGCGTTCCCTCACTGCTGAGGTGAATGCTCCCGCCTGGTCCATCTCGATTGCCTGTGAGAGGGGCCACGCGAACTGAAGGACAATGCCGGGGCAGACGTTGATGGCGGAGCGCTTGGTCTTGACGGTTACGCGCTCAATGTCCCCAACATCCTCAGGTACTGCAAACTGAAGCTTGATCCATAGGTCGATCCAACTGCGGAAGGAAGTCTTGCTCGATTCATCCCTATCTATCGGATATTGAGCGATCATTTCCTGGTTCTGCTTCCATATTGTCAGGTACTTGCTCAAAGGTGCCTTCACGGCGGGGTAGCACAAGTTCCGCCTGTCCGAAAGGTGAAAATTCGGCCTAATTGTCCACCCGTGCCCCACGAGTGCCAGAAGCCCGTCCGCGTCCAGCCCTGCGTAGAGCAAGCGCGCCTGACGGACGGTGTCACCCGGGCAAAGGATAAGGACAATCTGCGCCCCCGCATCGGATGACCACGCAGCGAGGGCGACCTGTTGGGCCGCTGCATGCTCGAAGTTCATATACCAAGCCCAGCTTCGGTGTTCGGCCACGCGCTTCGGCCCGACGATCTCCTCCATGATCATCCGGCAGCGCTTGTCCAGAAGCTCCTTGCTGCCGCCGCAGATAGACAGGCGGTGATAGGGTTTCAGGAAGGGGAAGTGTTCGTCCACGAAGGCGAGGAAATCCCTAAGGACGGCTCCTGAGGTGGCGTCCAGCTCCGGGCCGATGAGAAGCTCGCCTGTGCCCCTCACGAGATCCTGCCATGGCACCACCACCGCGGTCTCTTCAACCTCGTCGATGTTCTTGACGTCCCGGATGTCCGGGCTTAACTGTCCATGCCACACACCTTTGTGGTGCGGCTTGTTCTCGATCATGAAGATCCAGTCGGGTCCGTAGGCTATCACGCCATCATAGACCGCGGTCCTCCTCGACGGCTTCACAGTGACGACCTCCTCAAGGTCGCTATCTGTCAGGAGAACAGAGAGGAGGCGCTTGCCTGGGCTGGGGAGGGCCCCAGTCTGGGTCTGGATGAGGACTTGGTCGGTGCTTATACACCTCAGGTCGGGCAGAGGCGGCGCCTCGCTGGATCGCCGTCTCGCTAACAACTCAAGGAAGACACGATGCGCGGAGGGCACGAGGCGCAACACGAGAAGAAAGGCGCGCGTAAGCACGTCTTCGAAGTACTCGCTCTTCGACTGATAGTGGGCAAAGACGTTCATCCTGTCCATGTGCGCCTACTCCGAAGCAAGCGTCGGCACCGTCCAATACCCCCCTTCCCACGACCAGCCGTTGGGAGCGTTTTCGAGGCGGAGGGTGACTTTCTGGCCCGCGTAGGGAGTGAGGTCTACGGTGATCGGCTGCCAGGCGGGCTTGCCGTCCACGGGGCCGATGGTCTTCCTGAGCAGTTCCTTGCCGTTGACGAGGACCCGCAGCTCCCAGTCGGCGCCCGCAGCATCGTGGCTGGCGACGGCGAACTCCAGGCGGTGCTTCTTCTCCGCCGCAAGCTCCACGGTGCGGGTGAGGTAGCAGGCGTTGGCCCGGTCGAGGGGATGGGTCATCAGGACGTTGGCCTTGGCGAGATACTCGGCGCGGATGCCGGGGCTCATGTCGGGGCCGAGGTCCACCACCGTCCAGTCTCTGCTCCACTTCTCGAAGACCTGTTTGACCGAGAGGTCGGCGAAGCGGGCGGCGACCTCCGGGGCGGCGCCCTTGCGAAGCTCGTTCAGCTCGCCGCGAAGGGCGGAGCGGAGGGCAGGCTCCATCTTGTCGGCCATGTCGGCCACCTTGAGCAGGATGGGGGCCGGCGCGCCGCGAAGGGCCTTCAGGCAGGCACGGGCCGCTGCGCCCTTCTTGTCGCTCTCCTTCTCGAAGGCGTCCAGGAGGACCTTCGCGCAGGTCTCATCCTTGGCATAGCGCCCGAAGGCGGCGATGGCCAGCAACCGCTCCGGCGCCTTCTCAAGGCCGATGATGCGGCTAAGGACGTGCATGGCTCGGGGGTCATCACGCTCGACGAGGATCATCGCCGCGCGGAATGCAAGATTCGGCCAGGATGAATTGATGAGCTGCGAGACGGACGCGACCACACTGTCGTCCATCAAGGTCCTGTCCAGTTGGCAGACACGCTGTATCTGACGCATGGCCTCATCAGTCTCCGCAACAGCCTGTCGGACCCGTTGCTCTGGCTCCTCGGTCACCTTGGCTGCGACGGAAGGACTGCGGAGCGTGGCCATGGCCTTGGTGAGCACTTCTTTGCGAATGGCCTTGATCTCCTCGGGCGTCGCCTTGTCAACGACGGGTGGGGCCGGCTCCTCGATGGGGATTTCGTAGAAGCTCTTGCCGCCCTCCTCGACGACCTTGCCGCCGGCGGCCAGGATGGCCTTTTCGCCCACCGCCGCCATCCTGGCGGCCAGCTCAGAAATGGGCGTGGGGTTCTTGTAGAACTTCACCGTCGTGTTGCGATAGGAGTCCTTCAGCGGCTCCTTCCACTTGTCGGGCGTGGCCTTCGCGCCGATCACGCAGCCGAGGATGCCCGCCGCGGTGGAGGGATTGCAGTCGCTGTCCCAGCCCGCCAGCGTGGAAATCTGGAGCGTCCTCGTGTGGTCCTTCTCGCCCCAGAGGAGTCCGAGGATGACGCAGGCGGAGTTGGCGACGGCGTGGATGCCGTGGGCCTGGGGATACTTCTTCGCGTAGGCCTGGCGGGCGTCGCGCCAGTCCATCTTCGCCGCGTGCCACTCCAACAGGTCGCGCACCATCGAGGCGTAGAGCGACTCAGCCGGCACCTTCTTCAGCGCAGTCTGGAGGGTGCTGCGGATGTCGTCGTCGAAGAACGCGGCGGAGTAGCATTGGGCGATGAAGACGGCCGCGTAGGTGCCCTCGCCGAAGTTGGTGATGCCCGCCTGGAAGCGTGCCCACTTCTCGCACGTGTTGGGCATCCCGGGCGAGATGAGGCCCATCAGGTCCACCTCGATCTGCGCATCAATGTCGGTCGTGTTGCCCGAGAAGGCGGGGTGGCCGCTCAGGGGTGGCCAGATGGCGAAGTTGTGGAAGTTGTTGAAGGCCGCGGCGTTGGCGCACCAGATGGCTGGGCGGTTTAGCTGCCATAGCTCGGCCACCTGCCGCTGGGTGAGTGCGAGGCCGAACTTCTCGAAGCCTTCGAGCGTGATCAACTCGATATAGCAGTCGTCCTGGTCGTGCGCCCCGTTGGGCTTCACGAACCAGTCGGCCGTATTCTCCAGCGTCAGCTCTTTCCCGCGCCAGGTGATCTTGTGGGGCTCGCCTGGCTTGGGCCACTGGATGCCGAACTCGGTCGGCTCGCCGTAGAGGACGCCGATGTTCTTCCCGAGCCAGCCGCCATGCACCTTGTCGCGGTAGGTTTCGACGTCGAGCCGCCGCGTCCCGGCCAGAGCGGCCGTTGACAGCGCCAGCGCCACTGCGCCCAGCACGACCCGGGGACTGCTCATCGCACCTCTCCTCCATGGCTCCCCACGCAACCGGTGGATTATAGTGCCACCACCTGGGCGGTGCAACACACCTTGCGGCGCGTGCTCCGGGCGCGAGCGGGGGTTGCGCCGGGGCCGGGGCGAGGCTACAATGGGGGCAGGTGAAGAGCCAGGAGGTGACATGAGGATCGCCTTCTTCGCCCGGCGCAAGCGGCGAACGGCCAGTCCCGTCCACATCGCCGAGGCCCTGCGGCAGCTTGGGCACCGGGTGCTCCTGGTCTCCTACGGCCGCTACGCCGGGCTGTGCGGCGCGCGCCTGGCCGATGCGTTTCTGCGGAGGCGCGTCGGGTGGTTCGGGCCGGACGCCGTTCTGGTGTGGAAGGACTGCATCTCGCTGGAGCTGCTGGCCGAGCTGGGCCGAGGGTGCAGGACGGCCATGATCTGCGCGGACTGGTTTCCCGAGCTGCCGGAGGCGCTGTGCGCCCGCGCGCGCCTGTGCGACCTGTTGCTGTTGGCCCCCTCGGGGCAGGCCGAGGAGTACAGGCGGCGCGGCGCCACGCGGGTCGCCTACTGGCCGCAGGCATTCCACCCCAAGTACCACAGGCCGTCGGCGAACCCCCCCGCGTGCTATCGGGCCGACGTCGCGTTCATCGGCAAGCCGGGGCCGCCCCACCGCCGCGACCTGCTCAAGATGGTGGGAGAGGCATTCGACCTGAAGGTCTGGGGACCCGGGTGGGAGGAGGCTGGGGCAGGTTTCCGGGGCATCCAGTACCGGGAGACTCTCCCCCGCCAGTATGGCCTCGTGTGCGGCGCGAGCAAGGTGATGCTCGGCTGCGACGTGGCCCGGGGCGTCGAGAATGCCTTCTCCAACCGCCTCTGGCTCACCCTGGGCTCCGGCGGCTTCCTGGTCACCAGCTACGCCCCAGGCCTCGAGACAACCTTCGAGAACCATCGCCACCTCGTTTGGTACAACTCGCCAGCCGAGTGCGTTGATCTGATCAGGCACTACCTTGCGCTGCCCGATGAGCGCCGGCGCATCGCGGAGGCTGGACGCGAACTCGTCCACAGCCGCCACACGTACGTGCACAGGGCCCGCGAGCTTGTCGAGCTTATCGAGCAATTGCCGGCCAAGCGCTCCGGGACCTGATTCACGCGGGCGGCAGGAGGATCGGCCAGTCAATGGGTGAGCGGGCATTGGTCTTGCTGCTGCTTGCCTCAGGTGTCGCATTGGCCGCCTCGCCGCCGGCAGAGGTCATTGCCGACTGGTTGGCCCAGGATGGCGTCCCCACCGAGCAGGCGATCGCGAAGGAGCGCGTGGCCGCCCTCATCAAGGAGCTGGGGCCGGCAGCCGCCGACCTGGCGAAGCAGCTCGACGACGCCGAGCTGGCCGGCCGCTCGCCGAGGGATGTGTACATCGCCGCCTGCGAGCGCCGCCGCGAGGCCCGGCTCAAGCCCTACCTCGCCCAGCTCGCCCGCATCGTGTTCACCAAGCACTACGACATGGGCGGCTCGCACTACGCCTACACCGAGGGCCAGAGCGACGCACAGGCCGAACGCCACTTTCAGCCGGGATCGAGCCTGTGCCTTCTGGAGCTCGATGGCCTCTACGGCAAAGTGACGACCCTCCTCGACGACCCGAAGGGCGTCATCCGCGACCCCGACGTCTCCTACGACGCCGCACGCGTCCTCTTCGCCTGGAAGAAGAACCTCACCAAGGACGACTACCACCTCTACGAGATGAACGTGTCGAATCGCGAGGTCCGCCAGCTCACCGATGGCCTCGGCTTCGCCGACTACGAGGGCGCATACCTCCCCTCCGGCGACATCGTGTTCAACTCCACCCGCTGTGTGCAGATCGTGGACTGCTGGTGGACCGAGGTGTCGAACCTCTACACCTGCGGCCCGGGCGGCGAGCACCTGCGCCGCGTCTCCTTCGACCAGGTCCACACCAACTTCCCCACCGTCACCCACGACGGCCGCGTGATCTACACGCGCTGGGACTACAACGACCGCGGGCAGATTTATCCCCAGGGCCTTTTCCACATGAACGCCGACGGCACGGGCCAGACCGAGCTCTACGGCAACAACTCGTGGTTCCCCACCACCATCCTCCACGCCCGCGCCATCCCCGGCACCAGCAAGTACGTGGCCATCTTCACCGGCCACCATTCGCGGCAGAAGGGCTGGCTCGGCGTCGTGGACCCCCGCATGGGCCGCCAGGAGAACGCCGGCTGCCAGCTCATCGCACCCGTCCGCGAGACCAAAGCCGTCCGCGTGGACGCCTATGGCCAGAGCGGCGACCAGTGGCAATACCCCTATCCTCTGAGCGAGACCGCCTTCCTCGTCACCTTCCGCACCGAGAAGGCCCCGCGCTTCGCCATCTACTGGATGGATGCCGACGGCCGCCGCGAGTTGCTCGCCGCCGACCCGAACATCTCGTGCAACCAGCCCATCCCGCTCCTCCCGCGCCCCGTGCCGCCCGTGAAGGCCAGCGTCGTGGACTACCGGAAAGACACGGGCTGGGTTTACCTCCAGGACATCTATGAGGGGCCGGGTCTGGCGGGCGTGGAGCGGGGGACGGTCAAGCAGCTTCGCGCCATCGCCCTGGAGTTCCGCGCGGCAGGCATCGGCTCCAACGGCAACAGCGGCCCAGCAGGCGGAGCGCTCATCTCCACCCCAGTCTCCATCCAGGGCACGTGGGACGTCAAGCGGGTCCTAGGCACCACGCCCGTGCACCCCGACGGCTCGGCCTGCTTCACACTCCCCGCCCGCACGCCCGTCTACTTCCAGGCCCTCGACGCCAAGGGCCACGCCGTCCAGACCATGCGGAGCTGGATGGTCGTCCAGCCCGGCGAAAGCGTCGGCTGCGTCGGCTGCCACGAGAACAAGAACTCCGCCCCGCCCGTCAGTCGCACGAGTCAGGCCCTCTTCGGCGGCCCGCAGCCCCTCACCCCACCCGAATGGGGCACCGAGGGGTTCGGCTTCATCCGCCACATACAGCCCATCCTGGACAAGCACTGCGTGAAGTGCCACCACCTCGACGCCCCGCCCCGCTACGGCGTCGCCCCGATGACCCGCAGCGGCCGCGACCTGCGCAAGCCGCCCGCCGCCTTCGACCCCAAGACGATGCGCGTCCTCACCCCCACCGACGCCCGCTGGTGGCACACCTTCGACCGCCCGCCCGACGCCTGGACGAAGCCCGACTTCGACCACTCGCGCTGGCGCGTCGGCCCAGGCGGCTTCGGCGACAAGGCCGTCCCCGGCGCCAAGGCCCGCACCCCCTGGAACACGCCCGACCTCTGGCTACGCCTCACCTTCGACCTCAAGGAGAAGCCCAAGTCCCCCGCCCTCCTCTGGCACCACGACGACGACGCGGAGGTCTACCTCAACGGCGTTCCCGCCGCCCAGTCGGACGGCTTCACCGCGAGGTACGAAGTCGTGCCCCTCGCGCCCAAGGCCGCGGCCACGCTCAGGGCCGGCACGAACACCCTCGCGGTCCACTGCAAGTATGCCGGCGGCGGCCGCTATATAGACGCCGCCCTCATCGAGGCCCCCGAGACCCCCTCTAGCCCCCAACCCCCAACACCTGACACCCAACACCCGGCGGGCGTGACGCCCGCCTTCAGCCTCCGCGGCATCCAGACCCTCGACGGCGCCAGCCGCCGCAAGTGGAGCGACTCTTATCTGGCCCTCGCCAATCGCCGCGTGTGCGACTGGATCAACATCCAGAGCGAGCCCTCGATGCTCCCCCCCTACAAGGCCGGCGCCGCCAAGAGCAAGCTCATCACCATGCTCGCCGAGGGCCACAACGGGGTGAAACTCGCCCCCGCCGAACTCCACCGCATCGCCACCTGGATTGACCTCCTCGTCCCCTACTGCTCCGACTACACCGAGGCGATGGACGAGAAGGGCATTCCCACCTACGAGCGCTACCTCGCCAAACGCCGCGCGTGGGAGGCTCAGGAGGCTCGGAACATCAGTGAGTTGCTGGCCCAGCCTCGGCCTTGACTTCCCTTCACCCCGCGGCTATCATTGATGGTGGAGATCGAGAGGCCCGTCATGAGCGTTGCCGAGGAAGCAATTCAGCACCTGCGCGCCCTGCCGGAGCCCATGCAGGCCCAAGTGCTTGAGTTCATCGAGCAACTCGAGCACCGCGCCCGCGAGGGCAATGGAGCGGCGGAAGACGCCGAATGGTCGGCGTTCTCTCTCGCTGCGGCCATGCGCGGCATGGAGGATGAGCCCTCCCCATATTCCACGGATGACCTGAAGGAACGGTTTTCGTGATTTACGAGGGGCAGGTCGTCCTCTTTCGCTTCCCCCAGACCGATCAAGCGGCGGGCAAGCTGCGGCCAGCGGTCGTTCTCCGCAAGCTGCCAGGCCCCTACGACGACTGGCTGGTGTGCATGATCTCCTCGCAGCTTGCTCAGGCGGTGCCAGGCTTCGACGAGACCATTGCACATGCGGACACGGACTTCGGACCGTCTGGCCTCAAAGTTCCCAGCGTCGTCCGCATCTGCCGTCTCGCCGTCGTTGAGCGCAGGGCGTTGCTGGGCGCGATCGGCCAGATCGCCGCCGTGCGCCTCGCACGAATGCAGCGCACGCTCGCACGGTGGCTCGGCGGCGCCTAGCGGGGGACTCCGACCTCCTCTCTGCCGCCAGGGAGGAACGCGATGCCCAAGTTCGCTCTGTTCGTAGTGCTCTCAGTGGCCTGGTTCGGTCAAGCCGCTATCCTGGGCACAGACTCATGGTTCGGCGGCTGGGGTCCGTGGACTTGGGCGCGCATCGCGGCTTTCGCACTCGCGGCCGTGCTTTGCGTCCTCCTTTGGGCAACCCGGTGGCGGGTGTTGACGACGATGGCCAGGTTCTGGGGAACCATGTACTTGCTGCTTGCTGCCGTCGAGGGCAACCTATCGGTTGCCCGACTTCCGTCCGTGGAGCATTTGGAGTTGGAGTGCGCCACAGCGGTGTTGGGAGTCACTTCCGCAGCGCTCTTTGTGGCGTCCCTCAAGATCGAGGGGCCAAGACCTTTCCGCCTGACCCCTCCAGGAGATGGTGGATGATGCCTCTGTTGCTCTCCCTCCTCGCCGCAACGCCCGGCGAGCCGATTCGGCTGCACGCCGACAACCCGCACTATCTGGCCTGGCGCGGGAAGCCTACGGTGCTCGTCACATCGGGCGAGCACTACGGGGCCGTGCTGAATCTGGACTTCGATTTCGTGCCCTACCTCGACGAGCTTCAACGCTGCGGCCTCAACCTTACGCGCACCTTCAGCGGAGTCTATTGCGAAGGGCCGGGCTCGTTCAAGATCAAGGGCAATCCCCTCGCCCCCAGGAAGGACCGCCTCATCTGCCCCTGGGCGCGCTCCGACACGCCAGGCTATGCCAACGGAGGCAACAAGTTCGACCTGACGAAGTTCGATCCCGCCTACTTCGCCCGCCTTCGGGACTTCGTGGCCCAGGCCGCCAGGCGCGGCGTCGTGGTCGAATACGTCCTCTTCTGCCCCTTCTACGAGGACGAGATGTGGAATCTCAGCCCAATGAACGCCAAGAACAACGTCAACGGCATCGGCGCCATCCCCCGCAACGAGGTGCACACCCTCAAGCACAAGGACCTGCTGGCCGTCCACGAGGCATTCGTCCGCAAGGCCGTGGCCGAGCTGCGCGACGCCGAGAACCTCTACTACGAAATCTGCAACGAGCCTTACTTCGGCGGCTGCACGCTCGAGTGGCAGCACCGCATCGCCGACGTGATCGTCGAGGCCGAGAAGGACTTCCCCCACAAGCACCTCATCGCCCAGAACATCGCCAACGGCAAGGCCAAGATCGAGAGGCCCCACCCGGCCGTGAGCATCTTCAACTTCCACTACGCCACCCCGCCCGACACCGTGGCGATGAACTGGGGCCTCAACAAGGTGCTCGCCGACGACGAGACCGGCTTCAAGGGCAGCGGCGACGCGGTCTATCGCGGCGAGGGCTGGGACTTCATCATCGCAGGCGGCGCGATCTACTCGAACCTCGACTACTCTTTCACCCCCGACGCCGAGGACGGGTCCGCGAAGCCCGACGCCCCTGGCGGCGGCGGGGCAACGCTCCGCAAGCAGCTCCGCATCCTCAAGGACTTCATCGAGAGCTTCGACCTCATCAAGATGGCGCCCGACAACAGCGCCATCAAGGGCGGCGTGCCTCCCAAGGCGACGGCCCGCGCCCTCGTCGAGAAGGGCAAAGCCTACGCCATCTACATCCGCGGCGGCGCCCAGGCCAGCCTCGTCCTCGACCTTCCCGCCGGCGCCTACAAGGCCGAATGGCTCAACACCAAGACCGGCGCCATCGAGAAGCCCGAGACCCTTCAGCACAAAGGTGGCCAGGCCACCCTCGCCTCCCCGCCCTACACCGACGACATCGCCCTGCGCATTAGGAGGGCCGACGATTGACCTCTGTAAGAGCAATGATAAGGTCTGTCATGCCGAGCGAAGTCGAGGCATCTCTCTTGGGCTTGAGGAGAGGAGAGATTGCCCTCACTGCGTTCGGGCCAGGCTCTCGACTTCGCAAGAGCCTGCCCTGAGCGAAGCCGAAGGGCTCCGCTCGGAATGACCACGATGAGGGTTTGTGTTGCCCTGTGCAGAGGGTCGTAATATGAGCGCTGGGCAATCCCGCAGACGTCCGCATGAGGACGAGCGATGGGCGCTCATTCCACGATGCTCCGTTCTTGGCCGGCCGATCATCTTCGGCTTGATACCACTCGAAGGCGAGCCGCGGCCCGGCATGTGTTGTTACCGTGCGCGTCTGTGTGAGAAGGAGGAGCGGGACTGCTGGTTCGCGCGACCGATGGAAAGCAAGGTGGTCCCCTTCGACCACGAGGCGGCAATTGAGTTCATCGGGGCTTCGGGCCGCTCGTTCGAATGCGGGCCGGAGCCAGGGCCGCTGATCCTCGACTCCTCCCTGCCCTCCGTCCTCAAGGCACAAATCCTGCAGGAGTTCCTCGATCATCCCGAGGAACTGGCTTCTCCTGCGAACTATGTGCCAGAGGACATCATCGAGGCACTGAAGTCAATCGGCTGACGGTTCCGCCCCGGGCCCCTGCTGGTCGGGCTTCACATCGAAGAACGATGTTGCCGTGTCGAGCACCTGGTCCCTGCTGCCACGGTAGAGGCGGATGACGAGCTTGTAGCGGCCCGGGGCGGGGATGAGGAATGCCGGCTCGCTCTTCTCGCCCAGGTGGTTGCTATGGGTGTCCCAGCCGAACGTGATGTCCTGTCCCGCCTTCAGGCCCGGCCCCCAGCCGCCGAAGTTGCGGAAGAGCAGCGCCTCGGTCTTGTCGTAGATGAAGACCCCGTAGCTGGGGCCGATCACGTGGGGCGGCACGGTGTAGTCCGGCCCAACGTTTCGCACGGTGAACCTGCCCCGGCATTGCTGCTCGACCCCCGCATGGCTCACGACTGCCTCGACTACCTTGAGCCTGACCTGCCCGGGGTTGTATGCAGGCGGAGCATCGGGCATGGCGACCTCTTTCGCCTCCGGCCCGTGCACGGTCAGCCCCTTGCCCTTGCTCACCGAGATGCGGACCCGCTCCTCCACCAGCTTGCCTGCCTTGTAGAGGACCCGCTTCAGCTTGACGTGGACGGTGTGCCCGCCCAGTTCGGCGTAGCCCGCCTCGTGGGTGAGGGCGATGCTGCTGAGCGGGAAGCCCCCGAGCTTGAGCCGATCGGCTTCATTGAGTGTGTACACCTTGCCGAAGACCGAGAGCGACACCTTCGCGTACCGCTCACCATCCGTCCTGGCCTCGAACACAATGGCTCCCGTCTCGGGGCGTTCCGCGCAGACGATTCGGACCTCTTGCCAGACCACGAACTCCTCCTCCGAAGCCAACGGCTGCCCGGCGCACGCGAGACCGATGAGAAATGCCACCAGTCGCGTCCTCATGAGCTCTCTCCTACCTGAGCTCTCTCCTACCGGTCGCTGGTCGCGAGGTCAGGACACGCCGCTCACACGATTGGACGCAGCGTTCGGCGCGAGGGTTCCGTCGTCATGTCCCTGCCATCGATCATTGCTCGTGGGCGCTACAGGCCACCCACAGCAAGCA
>VGYV01000053.1 GCA_016872855.1 Planctomycetota bacterium | reverse complement strand
CTTGTAGGAGTAGCCGATCTGCCAGTCGCGGGGCGTGGCGTGGCCGCTGGTCATGAAGAGGTCGGGCTTGTAGGCGTTGAGGGTCTCGACGAGTGCGGCGGTCGAGTCGTCGGGGCACTTCTTCTTCTCGGGGTTGCCGCCGGGGAGCTTCTCCCACATCGCGCCCTTCTCGCCTTCGCTGAACCAGCGGCCTTCGTCGAAGACGCCGAGGTCGAGGCCCGTGCCGGCGGCAGCGCGGCGGACGGCGAGCGGCTCGCTGTGGCGGGCGATGCGGAGGGCGTCGGCGGCCTCGTAGCCGGTCAGGATGCCCCAGAGCACATCTGTGTAGGGGTCGTCATCGAGCGCCCGGGTCAAGCGGTGGACTGCGACCACGAAGTCGCGCCCCGCCTCCTCGGGCCGCGCGACGAAGCAGGCGTAGCGGGGGAAGGCGTCGGCGAGGGCGGCTCGCGCCTCGGCTACGGCGCCGGGGTAGATGAGCACCGTGGCGCCGTGCTTCGCACGAAGGGCGTCCACCACGGGCCGCCACTCGGCGTCGGCGAACGTGGCCCGGCTCACGACGACGGCGTACGAGCCTTTGCCCGGCAGCCGCTCGACGGATGGTCCGGCGGCCGATGAGGCGCTTGCGACGGTGACGAACAGAAGGGCGATGAAGCGATGGGCCATACTGGGTCCTGGTTCAGAAGTTGAGGATGGAGCCTGCGGCGATGGGCTGGCGGAAGCGGGGGAATGCCTGGACGAGGGCGCGGGTGGCGGCGTCGCCGGTGCAGTGGCAGGGGTAGATGGCCTCGGTGCCGAGGGCGTGGAGGCCCTCGATGGTGGACTGGAGCTGCTCGATCGAGGCCGAGCCGAGGTGGAAGCCGCCGACGACGGCCCTCAGGCGGCCCTGGCCGACCAAGCGGCGGGGGTTGGCGATCTGCTGGGCGGCGCGGCACAGGTTCACGATGCCCGAGTGGGCGCAGCCCGAGACCACGATGAAGCCGTCGGGGCCGAGCAGCACGAGCGCCTGGTCGTCGTGAAAGGGGTCAATGATGCGGCCCACAGGGTTGTCGGCATAGAGGTGGGGCGTCGAGGGGACGCAGCGGGGGTCGCGGACCGGCTCGCCCGTGAGCCAGACGCCGGGCATGACCTCTTGGGGGGTCTTGCTGAGGCGGCAGAAGATGCCTGCGGCTTCGAGCTGGGCCTGCGTGAGGGCGATGCCGATGGATTGCCAGGCGCCGGCGGGGGTCTTCGAGTACTTGCGGACGAAGGCGTCGGGGTGCGCGTAGAGGTCCACCCCGCCCAGTCGCGGGATGACTGCGGCGAGGCCGCCGGTGTGGTCGAAGTGGCCGTGGCTGAGGGCGATTGCCTCGGCCTCTTCGAGGCGGATGCCGAGGGCCTCGGCGTTGCGCAGGAGCGCCTGGCCCGACGCCCCGGCATCGAGCAGCAGCTTGTGCCCGTCGTGCTCGACCCAGAAGGCAAGCCCGTGCTCGGTGGCGAGGGCGGGCTGCGCCCTCCGGTCGTCCACGAGCACGGTGATGCGGGTGGCCATGTCGTGCTCCGTCCTACTTGGCCTGTTTGAGCCGGGCGATGGCGGCGCGAACGTCTTCCATCGTGAAGCCGTGCTGCCGGCGCAGGCGGCCGAGGGTTTCGGCCGCGGGGACGCCGGCGGGGAGCTTGAGTTCGGCGGCCAGGTGCTCGACGGGCACGCCGGCCTCTGCGGCCGCCTCGGCGAGGGACATCGAGCCCTTGACGCCGCCCTGGCCTCCGCCGTCCGTGCGCTCAGTGTCGCCGCCGCTCTTGGCCTCGACCTGTGGGGCGGGGGCCTCTGGCGTGGCGTCGGTGCGGCCGCCGCGATGGCCCTTGCCTTCGCCGCCCCCGCCGCCGTGGCCCTGTCCCGAGCCCTCGCCGATGGGGAGGAGCCACGGGGTGGCCAGGGAGCCGGCGGCGGCCAGGCCGAGGGCGAGGAGGAGGACGGCGCCGCCCACGCCGGCCCCGGCCTTCCGCTGGTCCCTTGGGCGGGTGAGGGCGCCCACGCTGTTGCGCACCCACGCCCAGTGGAGGGCGACGTGGAGGGCGACGAGCGCGACGAGGGCAATGGCGGCATAGAAGTGGATGGCGCCCCATTCGTGGCGGGTGTAGCCGAGGATCGCCTTGCTGCCCGAGCCAGGCGGGAGCCGGTAGTGCATTACCAGCCCCGTGGCCACCAGTCAGGTCATCGCGCCATACGCCAGGAGGTCAACCACCAGGTGCAACTTGTTCTTCTTCACCGGCCCTTCCTCCGAAGGAGTTGACGAGCTTGCGGCGCACACGGTCGCCAAGACGACAAGTTACCTCATAGGGGATGGTGCCTGCAAGCCGCGCAAGGCCCTCCACGCTGTGGGGGTCGGCGGGGTTGGGCGAGATGATCTCCACCTCGTCGCCCACGGCGGCCGACGGCACGTCGGTGAGGTCGAGAATCGTCTGGTCCATCGAGATGGTGCCGCGTGTGGGCGCGAGCTGGCCCCGCACGCGCATGACCGAGCGGTTGGTGAGGCAACGGAGATAGCCGTCGGCATAGCCGACTGGGACGAGTCCGATGCGGCTGGGCCGCGTGAAGGTGTAGCGGAGGCCGTAGCCGCAGCGGGAGCCGGCCGGGGCGTCGCGCACCTGCATCAGGCGGCCCGTGAGGCGCAGGATGGGCTGGAGCGGGAGCTTCACGAGCATTTCATCGGACGGCTGATAGCCGTAGGCGGCGATGCCTGGGCGGACCATGCCGAGATGGGTCTGAGGCAGATCAATCAGTGCGGCGGAGTTGGCGGCGTGGAGCAGCAGCGGCGGCCGCTGATTTCCGATTTCCGATTTCCGATTTCCGATTTCAAGCCCAGATTCCCTCCTCTCCGCGGCCTCTGCTGCCTCTACGCGAGAGTCTCCCGGTTCCGGGTTCCGGTTCTCGGGCTTGGGGCTTGCCCAATCGGCAATCGGCAATCGGCAATCGGCAATGGCCCTCCGGAAGCGGGCGAGCTGTTCCAGCGTGTGGGCCTTGTCGGCGGCCTCGGCGATGGCAAAGTGGGTGTAGAAGCCGACGAGGCGCAGGCGCGGCTCGGCGCGGACGGCCTCGATAAGGGCGGGGGCGAGTTCGGCAGGCACGCCGGAGCGGCCCATCCCGGTGTCCACCTTCACGTGCACCTGGGCCGTGGCGTCCACCCGCCGGGCGGCCTCGGCCACCAGGCGGACCTCGGGGTGGGAGACGAGGGTGAGCCACACGTCGTTGGCGATGAGCTGGGCCAGGGCGTCGTGGAGTTCGGCCCCCTCGCCGTAGGCGCAGGCTGAGAAGAACATCAGGATGGGCTTGCGGAGGCCGTGGTGGCGCAGGCTCACAGCCTCCTCGGGCGTAGCGACGCCGAGGGCATCCACATGCTCGGCCAAGATGTCCAGGAGCAGTTGCAGCCCGTGGCCATAGGCGTTGGCCTTGGCCGCCACGCAGAGCTTGACGCCGGGCGCGAGGCGGCGGCGCAGCAGCTTCAGGTTGTGCCGAAGGGCGGCGGCGGAGATTTCGGCGGTCAGGTAGCTCTCCACAGGCGTCTCCGAACCAGATTCACGGCTTCTGCCCGGCCACCCGCCGCATCCGTTCCCCAGCCGGCATGGGCTTCCCGTCGGTGTCCACCACCTTCACCGAGCCGTGGACGAGCCGGGTGGGCCATGCGATGGCCTGCGCGAACTCCTCGCGGCACTGCCAGAGGTACGGCACGGGCAGGAAGCCACGGGCGAACGCCTGGTAGAGGCCCTCGGCGAGTGGCTCACGCGGAAAAGACACCCGCTGTCTTTTGCCGGAACGGCCCTGCGGGTGCTGCGCACAAAAGACAGCGGGTGTCTTTTCCGCTGGCCTGTGCCACCCAGGCACCATGTCCTCGATGGCGTGGAGGATGGTGCGGCTCTCGGCCAGCAGCTCTGCCGTCCGGGCCGCCACATCGGGGTGGGCGGCCATGTCGTCCACCTCCCCCTTCGCCCGCAGGCGGCGCCACTCGGCCAGGGCGTGGCGCGTGATCTGGATGCTCTCGTTGACCACCGCGGGGTCGGCCAGGTGTGACGCCTCGGAGTAGCTGACGACGTGGATGACGGGCGGGCTGCCAGCATCATGGCGCTCGATGTCGTCCATCAGCGCCGTCACCGCGGCCAGTTGGGCCTTCGCCTTCTCCAGGTCGTGCGAGAAGTAGTCAAGGCCGCCGCGCGGCTGAAGGAGGACGCGGAAGCGGTCGTCCTCGAGTTCGCGGACGAGGGCGAGCATGGCCCTGGCCTTCGCCAGGTCGGCCACGCCCCAGGTGGACTTGGGGGTGTTGAGCATGGCCTGGAGGATGAGGGTGCGGACGCCGCAGGCTTTGGCGGCCCCGGCGGCCAGGACGGCGGCGACGATGTAGGTCACGTCGTCGGCCCCGCGGAAGGCAAAGTGGTGTGACACGTTGGGCTCGTAGGGCTTGCCCGTCGAGGCGATGTAGCGGAGGGTCTCGATGTGTTGAACGAGGTTCTCGCGCACGGTGTATGGCCCGCGGCCGTCTACCTGGCAGAACCACCAGAGCGACAGGGCGTGCCAGGCGATGTGGATGGTCTCCTCGTACATTCGTGCCAGGGCGGGGACGTCGCGCGTGCCGGCGTAGGTGCGGACGAGCATTGGCCTGGCGGCCCGCCACACGGCGGCGAACTCCTCTGGGCAGTTGAGGGGGACGCCGCCGCCGTTGGGCCGGCCCCCCCAGTCCTCGCCGAAGGCCGATTGCGTGAGCTGGGAGGTGCCGATCGAGAGCACGTCGAGGAGTCCGACCGCCGCGAGTTGACGGGTCCAGTCGAGGAACACTCGGACGGCTTCGGCACGGTCGGGGAGATAGGGTCCGACGTGGGCGCGCACGAGGGGGGGCAACCTGTTTGCCAGGCCGTGGTTCACGCGGGCGGCCAGTGTGTCGGCCTCCGTGCCGTAGCCAGGGTAGCCGCTGCGGTCCACGGGCTTCACGCCCAGGTAGTCGGCCCGCCGCACGAGGTCGCGGCCGAAGGCCAGGCGGTCCTCGTCGTAGGCGATGCCCTGGGCCAGAGCGCTGGGCACGCGGCTGGCGGCGACGCCGAGGATGCGGAGGGTTTCGGCGGGCGTCTCGTCCCCGCAGAACGTGCCTGTGGCCTCGGGCACTCGCTGGCGCGCGAGGTCGCAGGCGCGCGGCAGGCCGGCGAAGTAGAGGGCCTTGAGCGGCCCGCCCTGCTCGGCGAGGAGGCGGCGGGCCTTGAGCCGCGTGGCCAGGCGTGCGAAGAGCGCCGCCCCGTCGTCGGGGTCGAGGCGGTAGCTGAAGCCGAGGATGGTGATGCGGTTCTCGCGGAGCCAGCGCTCGACGGCGGAGAAGGCCGCGGGGTCGTCGGGCCGCCCTGCCGCCTCGCAGGCCGCCGCGTCCGCAGCCACGGCGCGGCAGCCGCAGTCCTGAAGTATCTGCGCGACCGACGCGATGCCCAGGGTGTGCGCGTCCAGTGCGGGGCGCAGCAGCCCGAAGCAGTCGGCTCGCGCGACGCGGCGAGGCATGTCACGCCTCCTTGTCCGTGTGGGCGGGGCCTCCGTGCCCCGCGCGGGGCGGAGACGCCCCGCCCACAGGGCCTTCTGCCGGCGGGGTGGGTTCGGCCCCGACGATGAGGAAGCGGAGGTCCTTCACCGACATGCCCCGGATGCCGAGGCGGTCCACGGTGCGCCCCTCGGCCCAGTAGTCCACCCCGTGCATTGCGGAGGCCAGGGTGATGATGGCGCGGGTGGCTGGGCATTGGACGCCGAACATTTCGCCGATGGAGGCGATGGGGACGAGGCTGGCTGGCACGTCCTCGCTGATGTAGCGATGGGCGACGGTGGCGGGGGCGCTGATGCCGGCGTAGCCGGGGTTGGCGCGCATGGCGTCGAGAAGGGTCTTCCCCGCGGCGTCGTAGGCCAGGTAGAGCCACTCGCGGGCCGTGAGGGCGCGGATGCCGAGCGCGGCGGCCACGGCCACGCGCTCGCGGTCAATCGCCTCGAGCACGGCGGCGACCGCGGGCGTGACCCCCTCGACGTAGTACTGGAAGTCCCCGTGCGTGTCCTCGATTCGCCCGGCGTTGAGGATGGTGATGGCGGGGTGGAACACGGCGCCGATGTTGTCGAGGCTCGTCTTGAGCACGTTGTCGCCGGGCACGAACTGGGGGAGGGCCTTGCGGATGACGGGCAACACGTCGGTCACTTGGTACGAGGGCAACGTGGCCAGGGGCACGGAGTTCTTGATGCCGAAGATGCGCACCTGGCCTGGGTTAGTGACCCTAGAGGCATAGAGAAGGGTCTGGGCCTCGGCCAGGTAGGGTCGGACCACTGGGTTGCGCTCGCGGAGCACCTGTGCCGCCTCCAGTGCGCCGCCCGTGCGGCCGGGGTTCAGCACCAGTATCTGGCCGTCGCGGACGTGGGGGGCGACCAGCTCGACCATGTTGCGGTGCGCCGTGGCCGGCACCACCACCATCAGCACGTCCACGTCGCTCACCGCCTCGCAGGGGTCCGAGGTCACGCGGCCCAGCGTGGCGAAGCCCTGGACCTCGCCCGTCACATCAATCCCGCCCCGCTCGCGCACCGGCTCGAGCCGCGCGTCGGTGCGGTTGAACAGGTTCACCCGGCAGCCCAGGAGCGCCAGGTGAGCGGCCATGGCCATACCGCCGTGGCCTGCGCCCAGGACGCAGAAGCTGGGCATCCCCTCGGCGGCGGTGAACTCGCCCAGCGGCCCCTCGGCCGCGGCGAAGCGCTCGATGACCTCCTGCGGCGAGCCGGCGGCCAGCAGCCCCTCGACGAAGCCCTCCACCTCACACAGCCGGGCCAGGCGGCTCAGCGCGCGCAGGTAAAGGCTGTGCGTCTCCGGCGGGCCGAGGAACACCACCACCAGGTGCGCCCGCCCGCCACGGAGCGGGCGCCACGGCACCCCCTCGGGCGAGGTGCCGACCGCGATGAGGAACTGCTTGCAGGCGCGCGTGGCCGCGTGGGGCACGGCCACGCACCGCGCGCCGACGGGGATGAGCGTGGCCCCCTTCCGCTCCCGCGCCGCGATGTCCTGGAGGGCCAGAGCAACGTCCACCGGCCGTTCCGCGCCCAGCGCGGCGGCCAGTGCGGCCACGGCCGCCTCTTCATTGTCTGCCGCCATCCTGGGCAGGATGCCCGGGGGGAGAAGCAGGCTGGCGATCCTCATGGCGGAGGCTCCTTCTAGCGAGCTACACGACAGCGCCTTGCAGGCTGAATCGCGCGGCAGGACCCACCACTTTACCGGGGCGCAGGCATTGAGTCAAGGAGCAGAGCCGACGGGCCGATGTTGACAATTCCCCTCTCTCCGGGTAGCCTTGTTCGGGCCCGGCCGAATCCAAGGAAAAGGACTGTGTTCGAGCTTGCCACCCCCTGCTGCCGCATCGTGCTCCACAACGCCGACTGCCTGGCCGGCATGGCCCAACACCTCGCGCCAGGGAGCGTGGACGTCGTTGTCACCTCTCCGCCCTACAACCTCGGCATCCGCTACAAGAGCTACGACGACACGGCGCCCCGCGACCAGTACCTCGCCTGGCTCGGCGACTGGGCCGACGCCGTCAAAGCCGTCCTCGCCGACGCCGGTTCCCTCTTCCTCAACATTGGCTCCATGCCCTCCGACCCCTGTGTGCCCTTCGACGTGCTGGGCGTCATGCGCTCCCGCTTCGTCCTCCAGAACGTTATCCACTGGATCAAGAGCATCGCCATCTCGAAGGCGGACGTTGGCAACTACCCCGGCCTGACGGGCGACGTGGCCATCGGCCACTACAAGCCGATCAACAGCCGCCGCTACGTCAACGACTGCCACGAATACGTCTTCCACCTCACCAAGCGGGGCGACGTGGAGCTCGACCGCCTGGCCGTCGGCGTGCCCTACCAGGACAAGAGCAACGTCGCCCGCTGGGCCAAGGCCGGCGGCGGCCT
Source organism: Planctomycetota bacterium (assembly GCA_016872855.1). Taxonomy (GTDB): domain Bacteria; phylum Planctomycetota; class PUPC01; order DSUN01; family DSUN01; genus DSUN01. The sequence continues at coordinate 14,186 of VGYV01000053.1, read as the reverse complement.
CCGCTGCCGCGGCAACACCTGGTTCATCCCCTACAAGACCATCAAGTTCCGCGACCGCGACCGCCCGCACCCCGCCACCTTCCCCGTCGCGCTCCCCGAGCGCTGCATCCGCCTCCACGGCCTCGGGCGGACGAAGCTGGTCCTCGACCCCTTCCTCGGCCTCGGCCACACCGCCCTCGCCTGCCAGGCCCTGGGCGTGGACTTCGTGGGCTTCGAGATTGACAAGGACTACTACGCCCAGGCCTGCCGCGCGCTGAAGGGCACGGGAGAGCTGTGGGACATTCCCCCCTCTCCCTCGGGGAGAGGGTTGGGGTGAGGGTGCTTCTCCCCTCGCCGGCCTCGCGGAAGGCACCCTCACCCCGGCCCTCCCCCCAAAGGGGAGGGAGTGAAGCCCCCTGTGGCCAGACGGGTACCTGTGTGGGCGTGTCGGGCTTTGCACGCGCGCCGACGCCCACCTGGTTGACGCCGCGCCGCCGCTGGCTGTACAATCGGGCGAGAGGACGGGTCAGATTCATCCGTGAACATGTCGACAGGGGATGGCATGGCCTCGGCTGCGGCGGAGGCCGAGCCATAAGTGCCCTTATAACAAGCGCTTATGGCTCGGCTGCCCGCTCGCTCGGCCGGGTCTTCGACATGTTCACCCCGTGTGTTGCGCGTGAACAGGTCGAACACCTCGCTCGGAGTATGCGCAGCCTGTGTCTTCTGGCAGCCGCACCATCCACGTGGCGCCCTCGCGGTACGGGGTGATGCCCAGGGCGGTCTTGGCCCGACGGAGGGTCATGACGGCGAAGCCCGCCTCGCGCGCCCGGCGCTCGACCTCGCCTGAGGGCAGAGGCCCGGCGGCGAGCACCTGCCTGAGCCACTCGGCGGCCTCTTCGCGCGCCGTGGGCACGTAGGGGGCCTCCAGCGCCTCGTCCGCCGTCAGGGCCACAGGCTCGGGCTCCCAAGCCACGGTGGGCAGGGCCGGGTTGCCAGGGTGCGGCACGATGCGGTAGGCCAGGCCCGTGGCTCCCCCCACCAGGTTGCACTTCATGGGCACCAGGAGCATCCGTCCGGGCGCCCCCCGGTCGGGCACGACGGCCCAGGCGGCCCGCGCCGCGGACACGTAGGCCATGCTCCCCAGCGCGCGGTAGAGCGCGGAAGCGGCACGCCGCTTCGTCAGGTGCGTGATGGCGAGGACCGCCACACCCAGCTCCTCCGCCATCGCCTTCACGGGCGCCAGGAGCCGGCGAATGTCCGCGTTGTTGTAGCTCTCGCCACCCCCCAGGTAGGCACTGATGGGGTCGAGAACCACCAGCCGCGTGTCGCTCCGCTTCCGCACGATGGCCTCGAGGAGCGCCATGTCTCGCCCGAGCGACAGGGTCTCGATGCCGCCCCTGTCCTCCCAGCTCACGGCCCGCACCACGCTCACGCGGCTCGGCTCGCCCCCCAGGGCGTCCAGACGCGGGCGAATCGTGTCCGCCGTGTCGTCCTCCGCGCTCAGCAGCACCGTCCTGCCGAGTGGCGCCGTGCTGCCCGCCGCGTCCGGCCACGGGGCGCCGCGGCTCACCCGCGCGGCCATGTCGAGCGCCAGCAACGACTTGCCGCGCCCAGGGTCCCCCACCAGCAGCGTCACCTTGCCCAGCGGCACCCGGCCCGGCCACAGCCACTTCACCGCCCGCGGACCCACTCCCGCCAGGTCGTCCACCCAGGCAACCCCGTAGGTTCCATCCTCCGACTGCGTGTACACTGCTTCCGGCTCCATGCCTCGTTCTCCTTCAAGCAATCGTTCCCGAAACGCCCCTCCCGAACACCGCCGCGCGTGTCCGCCCTCCTCAGCGGAGGCCCGCACCTCTCCCCTGGGGAGAGGTCGCCCGCCACGGGCGGGCGGGTGAGGGCGCTTCCGCCGGCGTCCGCGCTGGCCCGGGCACCCCCACCCCAACCTTCCCCCCGAGGGCTCATCTTTGCCCACACCTCGAGTCGGGCCGTACTGCGGACGAGTCCTTGCCACGGGCCCGCTTCGCGGGGAGGCAAAGCGGCCTCTGCGATGCCGCACTCCATAATCCTCCCGCCTCACAAGGGGGTGGATTATGGACTGCGGCGACGAAGTCGCCGCTTTCGGTTCCCGCGGAGCGGACAGAGGAGCGCGACTGGCGAGGTTGTGAGCAAAGACCAGCTCCGAGGGAGAGGGGGCTGGGCCACGCCCATTCGCGTAGTGCTTCGCTAGGCACCTCCTATCGCCAATGGCCGCGGCCCGAGGGGACCGTGGCGTGGCCGTAATCCGCTGTGATGTCTGGATTTGCGGAATCGGGTTGGTATGCAGCGGCTGGCCTACGTGCCAGCCGTTGGGCGAGCCCCTCCGCCGGCGTACCCTTTGGGCGGGACGCTTCGGGCATCCTCGCCCACGCCATCAGTATATCACATTACCGGGATTTGTCAAGTGGAACCGCAAACTTTTTTTGCCCCGCCCGCATCGGCATCCTGGGCTTCTCGGCCGGCGGACACCTCGCCTCCACCGCGGCCACCCACCACGATGACGGCAACGCCGAGGCCAAGGACCCCATTGACCGCGCGGGCTGCCGCCCCGACTTCGCCGTCCTCGTCTACCCCGTCATCTCGCTTACAACGAAGTACACACACCAGGGATCGAAGAACAACCTGCTGGGCAAGGACCCCGACGCGAAGCTGGTCGAGAGCCTGTCGAACGAGAAGCAGGTGACGGCGAAGACCCCGCCGACGTTCCTGATGGCCACCAGCGGCGACACGGGCGTGCCTGCCGAGAACAGCATCCTCTTCTACATGGCCTTGCGCGAGCACAAGGTCAAGGCCGAGATGCACATCTACCAGAACGGCGGCCACGGCTTCGGCCTCGCCCCCAACGACCCCGTCCTCTCCACCTGGCCCGGCCGGTGCGAGGCCTGGATGAGGGTGAATGGCTTTCTCACGCCGCCGAAGTAGCTTGTGTTGCGGAAAGCCAAGACTGCCTGAAGGCTCCAAACGGGGCGAGAACCCGTTCGGAGTCCTGGCTTCAGCCAGTCTTTCTCAAGCGGGCACGGTCTGTCCTCAGCGAACCAGGCTTTCTGCAACACAAACGAAGTAGTCCCGCTGGCGCTCACTGAACCAGGGGTGCGGGCATCTTTTGTAGGCACCCACGGCTGAAGTGGTGCGCCCCCCACCGAGCCTGCCTCGGTGGAGGCGGGGATTGGCAACTACCAGGCGCCTTGTCCCCTTCTCCCCCTCTCCCCCCGCCCGCTGCGGGCGGGGGGAGAGGGGGACGGGGGGTGAGGGCGCCGCCGTGTAGTGGCCAAACCTTCGCCCCACCGACACAGGGTCGGTGGGGGCGGCAGAATTTGCCTACAATTCCGGCCCGCACCCCATCGGCCGGCCGGCGTTGCGCGCAGCGCAAGTGAGCGCTACAATGGCGCCGCGTTCGGGGCATGGTTAGGTGACTTGTGTGCGGGAAGAGGCCGATGACAATGCGGCGGCTGTGCGGGCTGTGGCTGGCGCTGGCGTGCTGTGCATGGGCTGGCGAGGAGCACCAGCCGCCAGCCGTGGACGATTTGCCGCCCATCCGCCCCGCGGCCACGGACTGGCCGTGGTGGCGGGGGGAGCGGCAGGACAGTATTGCGACGGCGGCGACGAATCCGCCTGTCACGTGGAGCAAGACGGAGAACGTGGTGTGGCGGGCCGATGTGCCCGGGCGCGGCCACGGCTCGCCGACGCTCTGGGGCGAACGCATCTTTCTGCCCACCGCAGATGAGAAGGAGAAGGTGCAATACCTTCTTTGCTTCGACCGCCGCGACGGGAAGAAGCTGTGGCAGACGGAGCTCCACCGCGGCGGGTTCATGCGGCTCCACCCGAAAAACTCCCACGCCTCGGCCACCCCCGCCTGCGACGGCGAGCGGGTGTTCATGCCCTTCATTGTCCAGGGCGGCATCTGGCTCGACGCGGTCGGCCTCGACGGCAAGATCGTGTGGCAGAAGCGATTGGGGAACTTCGAGTCGCTCCACGGCTTCGCCGCGTCGCCAGTCTTCTACAAGTCGCTCGTCATCGTGGTGGCCGACGCGATCAAGAACAGCTTCATCATCGCGGTGCACCGCCGGGCACCCGGAGCCGGCGACGGGTCGGGCGAGGTCGCGTGGAAGATTGACCGTCCGAGCTACAAGCTGGGCACCTACGCCAGCCCCTCGGTCGGCCGCGTCGCGGGGCGCGACCAGCTCCTGCACCAAGGCCCCTACAAGCTCTTCAGCTACGACCCCGCGACGGGAAAGGAGCTTTGGCGGTGCGACGGCCCCGACGAGTCCACCTGCTCGAACCCGACATTCGACGACACGCACGTCTGGGCGGCCGCGGGCTTCCCGAAGCTCAACCTGATGTGCGTCCGCGCCGACGGCAGCGGCGACGTGACGAAGACACATCTGGCCTGGATGAAGCGCGACAAGATGGCCTATGTCCCCTCGATGCTGCTGTCCGACGGCTTGCTCTACATGGTGGAGGACGAGGGGCGGCTCTACTGCTTCGAGCCCAAGACGGGCGAGGTGGTGTGGGAGACGAAGCTGGCGGCGAAGTTCAGCGCCTCGCCCGTGCTCGCGGGCGGCCGCATCTACGTCCCGAGCGAGGCGGGCGTCACCTACGTCTACAAGCCTGGCCGCAAGTTCGAGCTCCTCGCCCAGAACGACCTGGGCGACGGCGGCTTCGCCACGCCCGTCTTCATTGGCGACCGCATCTACCTGCGGACGCTGCACAGCTTGTACTGCCTGGGCAAGCGGTGAAGGTGACGGGCGCCAATCGCACGCTCAGGGGTGCCACCGGCCCAGCCCGCCTCAGGCGGGCGGCAGGGGATAGCCACGGGCGTCAGCCCGTGGGAGTTCGGCGTCACCCCCTGCCCAGCCCCCGCAGGGGGCGGCAGAAACCACCGGCGCGTGATCTGCCGCCCACTGCGGGGCTGGGCGACCGGGGCCGTCGCGATCCACGGGCTCACGCCCGTGGCTATCCCCTGCCGCCCTTCGGGCTGAGCCGAGCGCGGCAGGGTGGCACCCTCTGCATCTGTCACCGAATCACGGGCGGCGGCAGATTCTTGCGGATGCCCAGGATCACCCAGCCCTCGAGGACCTCTCGCAGCTCCTCGCGGCACTCCTCGAGCGTCGCCGCATTGGCCCACACACCGTTGCACTCGGGGATCTCTCCGTAGTAGCTGCCATCCTCGCCGAAGATTCGGTACTTGGCGTGGCGGAGAGCCGCCTGCACGTACTCCAGCAGCATCGTCGTGCCCTCCATGGGCAGTCGCGCTCAAGGCAAGACATGTCCAGCAACTTCCCCCCAATTATACACTGTCCGCGGGGCGCTTCAACCCGCCGCATCGGCCCGGGTGCGGGCCTCTCGTGTAGGTAGCCACCACTGAGGCTGGGTGCCCCCCATCGGCCCGCTCGCGTTGCGTGTCGCGGCAGCGCGTGCTACAATGCCGCTGTGTTGCGAAGCCGGCCGGGAAGCCTTTGCGCAGGAGGAGACGGGATGCAGAAGCGGCTGCTGGGCGGGTTGTGCGTGGCAATGCTGTGCGCCGCCTGGACGGGGGCGGAGACGCTGGACGAGGCGGTCGCCCGCCTCACCAAGGCCGCCGCCGAGACGCGCGACGTGTCCATCAAGTACACGGTCAAGGGCGTATCGAGAACGATGATGCGAGCCGCGCCCCTCGCGGGCGCGATGGAGTTCCAGATGCTCCGCGATGGCGGGAAGACCCTTCTGCGCCTGGCCGGCAGCATCACCATCGAGGAGCCGGCGAAGGAGGAAGGCGCCCCGCCCACCAAGATCGTGAAGAAGATGCTCTCGGTCAACGACGGCCAGTTCGTCTGGACCGAGCGGCCGAGGGGCAAGAGCGGCATTCTGATCTGCGAGAAGAGCCTGCCGACCGACCGGCAAGGGCTCGGCGAGGGCTATATCAGCGGCCCGATCGCGGCAGCCTACACCGCCGCAGGCCTCAAGGGTCACTTCGACGCGTTCCAGCGCGCGTATGATATCACAATCGGCGCCAAAGGCGCCATCGCCGGTAGGCCCACAACCGTGTTCAACTTGTCCCTGAAAGAGGAAGAACGGGAGAAAGCGGCCGAGGCGATGCCCGACGGGCCTCCGGTCACGATGGTTGCCGAACTCGACGAGGCCACCGGCGCCACCCTCGCCGTGAAGCGGACCAACTCGAGGGGAGAGACCCGGTTCGACCTCGCGGCCACCGAGGTGAAGGCTAACACGGGTCTCGACAAGAAGCTCTTCACCTACAGCCGGCCCGAGGGCATGCAGTTCTTTGACCGCACCAAGCCCCCGGAGCCCGAGAAGAAGGAGCAGTGACCGGGTCCTATCTGTCCTATCCGTCCTATCGGTCCTATCGGTGTCTGGCAGGCACTTCATCAGGAGATGACAGATTGAAGAAGCGAATGCTTTGTGTTGCGCTGCTGTGCGGGGCGTGGGCGGCGGCGGAGACGCTGGACGAGGCGGTCGCCCGCCTCACCAAGGCCGCGGCCGAGACCCGCGATGTGGCCGTCAAGTTCACGATCCAGGGCGCGCGATACGAGATGCCCGAGGGCGGCGGGAAGCCCGTGAAGCGCGAGAGCATGATCGGCACGGCCGAACTCCAGATGCTCCGCGACGGCGCCAAGTGCTTGATGCGCGTGGCCGCCAGTATCGTCGAGGAGCGGCCAGCGAAGGACCCCGCGGCTGCTCCGGAAAAGCGCGAAGAGAGCGCCCTGGTCCTCAACGACGGCCAGTTCCTGTGGAAGCAGGAGCAACGGTCCGGGGGCCAGCCGAGGGTCGTGAAGGAACCCGTCCCCACCGAGGGCGGGTTCGGGCCCGAGCGCGGCTCCTTGGTCTTCCTCGACGCCCCGTTCAAGACCACCGGCATCAAGGGCGTGCTCGACAAGGCGGGCGAGAACGCCGAGATCAAAGTGGCCGGCAAAGGGACCGTTGCCGGCAGGCCCACCACGATCATCGAGATGTCGGCGAAGGGCGAGGTCCGCCCGGGGTCCATGCGGCCCGCGAAGGTCGTGGTGCAGTTCGACGACGCGACGGGGGCGGCGGTGAGCGGGCAGGACTTGAATGCCGCAGGCGATGTGCTGAGGGGCTTTGCGGCTATCGAGGTCAAGGCCAACGCGGGCCTCGACAAGAAGCTCTTCGCCTACACTCCACCAGAAGGGGCAAAGGTGGTGGACCGGACACAACCGGCAAAGGAGCCTGAGAAGTAGACGCGATAGGCCGGTTCGCCAGTTGGCAATCTAGCGCGCGGGCCGGAGCCGGCTTGGAAAGCCATAAGTGTGGCCGTCATAAGCTCTTACGCCGATGACCCCCGGTCCACTAGATTGCCAGACCCAGGGGCGGGGGGATTGGCAGCCTAGCGCCTAGCGCGGGGGCATGGCCCTCACACCCCATGCTCGGTGCGAGCGATGATCTCGTCCTGGAGGTCCTCCCACAGCGAGATGAAGGGGGCGGAGTAGCCGGCCACGCGGACCATGAGGCCGGCGTGCTTCTCGGGGCAACGCCTGGCCTCCAGGAGCGTCTCGCGGCTGTAGAAGTTGAACTGAAGCTGTTGGCCGCCGGAGCGGAAGTGGGCCTCGATGAGGGCGGCGACCTTTTCGATGCCCGCGTCGCTTTCGAGGAGCTTGGGGTCGAGCTTGACGTTGACGGTGGTGGAGGTGGGCAGGAGGCGGTGGGGGAGGCTGGCGACGGAGTTGAGCATGGCGGTAAGGCCGCGGCGGTCGCGGCCCTGGGCTGCGGCCAGGCTGTCGGCCAGGGGCTCGCCGGCGCGGCGGCCGTCGGGCGTGGCGCCCGTGACGCGGCCGAACTCGATGTGCATGTTCTCGCCGCCGGCGAGTGTGCCGAGGGTGTACTGGCCGCCGCGGAAGGGGGTGCGGCGGCGCAGGATGGCGGCGAGGGACTCGATGATGCGGCCGGCCAGGGCGTCGGCCTCGGGGTCGTCGTTGCCGAAGTGGGGAAGCCTGTTGAGGATGCGGAGGCGCAGGTCCTCGTGCCCCTCCCAGTTGCCGCGAAGGATGTCGGCCAGCTCGGCGAGGGTCATCTCGCCGTGCGCGCCCGATGGGCCAGGAGCGGGCGATGGCGTTCCCTCCCCTGTCATGCTGAGCTTGTCGAAGCATCTTTCAGGGGCGCGGCCCGATCCTACGGGGTTGTCTCCCGGATCGCAGCCCACTCCCCTGAGAGGTTCCTCGGGGGCCTCGGAATGACAGGTGGGGTGTGGCGCGGGGTTGTAGACGAGTCGGCGGATGGCCGCGAGGGAATCGGCCAGGTTCACGATGCCTATGGCGTCCCAGTTGCAGTGGTTGTAGCGAGCGCCGCCCTGGGTGTAGCCGAGGCAGCGCTCGATGCAGTCGTTGGTCACGAGCGAGGCGGTGAGGATGCCGCCTGGGATTTCGGCCTGGCGGCGGTCGCGGTCGAGCGAGAAGTCGTGGGCGCCCGCGGCGGCGGCGTCCATGGCCTGCTCCAGCGCAGCCCAGAGCTTGTCGAAGGAATCGAGGGAATCGAGAGCGGCGGCGAGTGTGGCACTGCTGGCTTGCCCAGCAGTGCGGCCATCGGAGGAGACACGGCTGGGCGAGCCAGCCGTGCCACACACTGGTGGGGCGCCGACGGCTGTGGCACTGCTGGCTTGGCCAGCAGTGCGGCCATCGGAGGAGACACGGCTGGGCGAGCCAGCCGTGCCACAGTCCAGGGCGGGCTCGAGGGCGAGGACGCGGCGGAGGAGCTTGGGGAGGTTGATGAAGCCCTCGACGGCGCCCATTTGGGCCTTGCCTGTGACGATGACCTCGTGGCAGCCGGAGAGGGAGAAGTCGCGGGCGTCCTCGATGGCGATGCCGGTGCGGACGAGTGCGGGGACGATGCTCTCGTCGGAGCAGAAGTCGGGGCTGCCGCTCTGGGTGCGGAGCGTGCGGACGGCGCGGCGGAGGAGGTCGGGCGGCGTGCCGCGGTGCCAGCGGAAGCCGACCTGGGGGCGCTGAATCGCCAGCTCCTCCGTGACCTCGAGGCAGAGCCGGGTCACTTCGCTTGAGGCGTCGGAGCCATCGGCCTTGGTCCCGCCGAGGGTGAGGTGCTGGTGGGCGGCGACGGCGGCCTCGGCGCCCATGAACTCGAATATCTTGAGCCAGAGGCAGGCGAGAAGCTCCTTGGCGAAGTCGCGGGTGAGGGTTCCGGCCGCGATGTCGCGTTCGTAGAAGGGCGCGAGATACACGTCCACGCGGCCTGGGGCGTCAGGCGAGAAGAGGAAGGCAAACCAGAGGGCTTGGCAGGCCTCCCAGAAGGTCCGCGGCGGGGCGGCCACCACGCGGCGGCAATGCGAGGCGATGGTCTCCAACTCCGCGCGGCGGCCCGTTTGGAGTGCGGCCTTTAGGCCGTCTTCCGTTTGGAGTGCGGCCTTCAGGCCGTCTTCCGTTTGGAGTGCGGCCTTCAGGCCGTCTTCGGGCTGTACGGGCTGAAGCCCGCACTCCGAACGCGCGAGGGCCTCGGCCAGGTCGGCGTGGCGCCGGCAGAAGGCGATGTAGCCTTCGGCCACGATGCGGAGGGCGTCGAGGAAGTGGCTCTTCTCCGCCTCGGGGCTCGCCGCCGCGCGTGGCACTGCTGGCTCGTCCAGCAGTGAGTCCCGGCCACAGGACACGGCTGGGCAAGCCAGCCGTGCCACGTCGGGCGCGAGGCGGGCCTTGCGCGCCTCGATACGCGCGATCAGTCCCTCGAAGCCGCCGGAGAGGATGGCCTCGTAGTCGAGCGTGGTGTGGTTGCCTGCCGGGCTGAGGACGCCCTCGCGGATGAGAAGGGTCACCTGCTCGCTCATCGGCCACCAGGGCTCAAAGCGCTGGCGGCCAAACGAGTGGGGCGTGGAGCGTTCCGCTCCGTAGACCAGGCCGGGCCGGCAGCCGACGAGGGGTTCGCCCTCGTGGATGGCGATGGGCCTGTGCCGCCACACGTGGGCCAGAGCCTTCGCCTCGCGGAGGACGGGCGGCTCGGCTTCGGTCTGTGCGAGCGACTCCTCCCGAAGCCGCTTCCCGTCGGGGTCGGCCATGTAGCGGCTCGTCAGCGCCCGTTCACGGAGGAAGGAGACTCGTTCATGCATCGCCCATCATCCTGGTGTGTTGGCGCTCGCGTGCTCGTCGGCGAAGAGGGCGCGGAGGCGGTCGGTCGAGCAGTCCTTGCAGCCGAGGGCGTCGTGGTGGTCGTCGGTGGGAACGCGGAGCTTCTTGACGATGCGGCGGAGCTCGGGGTGGTCGTGCTGGGCGAGGTCGCGGACGAAGCCCTGGAACTTCTCACAGGTCTTGCACTGCTCGACGGTGAGGTAGCGCTGGAGCTCGCCGTGGAGCCGCTCGAGCTGCCGCTCGCGCTTCTTGTCGGGCAGGAGCAGGGTGGCAAGGCCAATGAGGATGAAGAGGACGCCGGCGCCGATCTTGATGTACTTCGGGTCCACCGCTTTGGCGATCACGGCGCCGACGGCGACACCAATGGCGGTGGCCACTGTCATGGCCAGGGAGGCGGCGAGAAAGACGACGAAGAGCGCGTGGCGGTTGCCCGCGGCGAAGCTCATCGCGGCGAGTTGCGTCTTGTCGCCCAGCTCGGCCAGGAAGATCGCGCCAAACGTCACCAGGAAGAGCCGAATGTCCATGTCCGAGTAATCCCTTCAGCAACAGGTTGTCCCGGACGCTTGACCCGTGACGCGTGACCAGAAGAGAGGGAACGAAGTCTCTGGTTTTGTCACGCGTCACGCATCACGCATCACGCATCAGCCCAACGCCACGTCGAGGAACATCATGACGGCGAAGCCGCCGATGACGCCCATTGTGGCAAGATCGGTGTTCCCCTCGCGCTGGGCCTCGGGGATGAGTTCCTCGGCGACGACGAAGATCATGGCTCCGGCGGCGAAGGCCAGCGCAAAGGGGAGAACAGGCCGCATGAGCAGCACCAGGCCCGCCCCAAGGACCGCGGCAATTGGCTCCACGGCGGCCGAGAGCTGGCCGAACCACCAGGCCCTGGCGGGCGAGAGCCCCTCGCGTCGGAGCGGCATGGCCACGGCCATGCCCTCGGGGAAGTTCTGGAGGCCGATGCCGACGGCGAGGGCGATAGCCTTGGCCAGCGTGGCGCCCTCCACGTGCGCCGCGGCGGCGCCGAAAGCCACGCCTACGGCCAGGCCCTCGGGGATGTTGTGGAGCGTGATGGCCGCCACCAGCAGGATGGAGCGCCGCCACGTGGTCTTGATGCCCTCGGCCTTCTGCGGCTGGTCGGCGAGGTCCGGGTGCAGGTGGGGCAGCACGGCGTCAATCGCCCGCATCATCCCGGCCCCGGCTAGGAAGCCGGCGAGGGCGGGGAGCCACTTGGGCAGGCCCAGCTCCTCGCTCATTGCGATGGCGGGGGCCAGCAGCGACCAGTAGCTCGCCGCCATCATCACCCCCGCCGCCATCCCCAGCATCGCGTCGAGGAACCGCTGGTTCAGCCGCCGCGTGAAGAAGACGGGCACCGACCCCGCCGCAGTCACGCCCCAGGTGAACAGCCCGCCCGCCAGGGCCTGGAGCACGGGATGCCATTGAGAGAACGGCTGCACGCCGAAGCCTCCTTCCGTCGCCGCAGTCCACAATCCCTCCCCCGTGCGGTGCGGCATCGCAGATGCCAGGGGGCTACTTGTCGGCCTTGGCGGCGACGTGGCGGAGGATGTCCTCGGCGCGGCGGACGGTGCGGCGGTCCTTGCTCACGGCGAGGACCTTTTCGAGGGCGGCCTTGACCTCCTTGGGATGGCTATCGCGGAGCCTGTCGGCAATGGAGACGGCGGCGGCCACGGCCTCGCCCACAACGTCCTTGTCGTCGAGGCAGGGCGCGACAAGCGCGAGGGCCTCGGGGGACCGCATCTCGCCGAGGCTGGCGAGCACTTGGCGGCGCTCGTCGGCCCGTGGGGCGAGCTGCATGGCCTCGCGGTGCATCCTCAGACCCTCGTCGGCCGAGGCGCGCCCGACGATGCCGGCGAGGCGGATGTAGCCGCGGAGGGCGAGGACGCGGAAGTTGGCCTCAGGCGCGCCCTCGGCCAGCGCCAACAGGTCGGGCGCGGCGGCGGAGGCCGGCCAGTCCACCAGGGCGCGGACGGCGGTCTCGCGCATCTCCTTGTCGTCGAGCGCGGCGCGCACGAGGGGCAGGGCCTTGTCGAGCGCAGGCAGCTTCGCGTCCTTCGCGCGGTCCTGTGGGGTGGTGACGCGGACGAGTGCCTGCATGGCCGCGGCGCGCTGCCCCTTGTCCTTCGCGGTCTCGAAGAGGGCGAGCAACAGGTCGGCGGCGGTCGCGTCGGGCCAGAGGCACACGGCGCGGGCCGCGGCATCGGCGGTCTCGGCGAGGGGGCTCTTGAGGGCGGCCTGCACTACCTCCATCGCCTTCGCCCCGCCGAGGCGGCCAAGGAGCGGCAGGAGCAGCGCCTTCTCGGCGTCGGTCGCGCCGGCCAAGGCGGCGAGCACCGGGTCGGCCTGCTTCTCCTTGTCGGGCGTCTGCTGGCAGACGCGGACGATGGCCTTCTCGGCCTCGTCGCGCTCGCGGCCCTTGTCGGCCTTGAGGAGGCCCTTGACCATGCCCGGCACGTCGTTCGGCCCGGCAAGCCGCCCGAGGGCGGACATCGCGCGGGAGCGGAGGCCCGCGTCGTCGCCCGCGGCCTCCTGGAGAAGCGCGGGGACGGCGGCGGCCATGCCGCGGGCCTCGATGATGGCGATCAGTTCGCCGCGCTTGCGGGCGTCCTTCTCGGCCTGCATGGCGGCGAGGACTTTCTCGTCAACGCCCTCGCCGTGGACGGCGATGAGGCTGCGGCGCGCGGCGTCGCCGGCGGGGCCGCCGGCGAAGGCGGTCTCGATGAGCATCGGCACGGACGAGGCGTCGCCGAGGGCGCCGAGGGCGGTGAGCGCCGCCACCTTGAGCGCCTCGTCCTGGCTCTTGGCCGCCTCGGCGGCCGCGGGGAGGGCGGCCTTGTCGCGCCGGGCGGCGAGCGCGCCGAGGAGCAGGCTCTGCCCGGCGGGCGGGAGCTTGCCGATGCCGGCGGCCAGGGCCTTCACGGCGTCGGGGGAGAGCTGGGCGACGTGGCCCGCGGCCACCTCGCGCGCGTCGGCGTCGTCGCCCGCGAGGAGTTCCAGCACCCTCGCGGCCGCCTGGTCGCCCGAGGCATTGAGGATGCCCTGGAGAGCCGCGAGGCGGACGGCGCGGCTCTCGTCCTTGGTGTACATCCCCTTGTAGATGGCCATCGCCTCGTCGGCCTTGCCTGCCTTGAGCAACGCATCGGCGCAGGCGCGCCAGGCGTCGCAGATGCGGAAGCGCGCGTCGCCAGTGGCCTTCGGCCGCGCCGCGGCGAGGGCCTTTGCCGCGTCGGAGGTGGCGATCTTGCCGAGCGCACGGGCCGCCGCGGCAGCCACGGCGGCGTCCGCGTTGCCCAACTCCTTGGCCACGGCAGCGGTCCCCGCGGCGTCGGCGCGGTAGCCCAGGGCGTTGAGGAGCGCCACCTTCAGCGCCGCGTCCTGAGCGGCGCCCAGCTTGGCGGCGAGAGCCGCGGTCGCCTTGGGGTCAGAGTTGTTCGCCAGGCAGCGGATGGCGCCATCGCAGAGATGGGGGTCCCTGTCGCCGACGAGGGCGGCCACGGCCTCGACACACTCGCCGCGGCCTATGATCTCGAGCTGCTTCAGGAGCCAGATGCGGGCGGGGGTGGGAACGTCGGGGCCGAGCTTCTCGATCATCGTCAGGCAGGCCTCGGCCCGGCGGGCCTCATTGCCCGGCGTGCCCGCCTCGTAGCACAGCCGCTGCCACTCCTGCTGCGGCCTCTGCCGGTCGGGGATGCTCTCGACGCCCATGCCGGGGAGCAGCTCCGCCAGCACCGCCTTCAGCGGCTTCGCCTCCTCCTTCGGCGCCTCGCCCGCGGCGCTCACGCCGGCTGCTACGAACGCCGCGAACCCGACGGCCAATCGCCCGAACCACCTCATGCCGCGTCTCCTTCCCCCCGAAGGTGAAGCCTGCGTCGCCGGAACGGCGTCCGAGATTCTACAACTCCCTGCCGCGCCATTCAAGCACGATACGGGCCTGGGGTGCTCGCAATCTCCCATGTGGGAAAAGGGGACATTCTACTTTTTTGGCTCTCCGGGCTTTCTTGTGGGTGCCCACAAGGGGGGCGCCAAGCCGAGGAACCCTTCTACCTCCCTCAGCATAGGCATGGCAAGGACTTA
>VGYV01000052.1 GCA_016872855.1 Planctomycetota bacterium | reverse complement strand
CGCCGACGCCCCCCTCGCCTACACGGCCAACACCTGGTATCACATCGCCTACGTGGTCACGCCCACCGGCTACAACCTCTACGTGCGCGACACGGCCGGCAGCGTCATCGCCACCGGCTCTGGCGCGTACTCGGGCACGCCCGTCCTCCTGGATGCGAGCCACGTGCTCAACATGGGGCGCTACAGCGGCGGCAGCGAGTACCTCACCGGCCTGATTGACGACGTGGCCGTGTGGAACCGCGCCCTGTCGCCCGCCGAACTCGCCGTTGTGGCCCAGCTCGGCTTCAAGTCCACGCTCGTGGGCGGCACCCTCACCACGGCCGGCACCACGGTCTTCGGCCAGGATGCCCTCATTGACGTGCCCCGCATCAACGTCACCGGCGGCACGCTCCAGGGCGGCAAGCTCTGGCCCCCCAGCGCCCGCGCCACGCTCCAGCCGCAGACCACCCTTCGCCTGGCCGGGGGCCAGCTTATCGGCGGCTTCGATCTCACCAACCCCAGCACCACGGCCGGCTCCTACGCCCTCGAGGTCGAGAACGGCACGGGCATCCAGACGGCCACCCTCATCGGCCCCGCCGCCTCGCTCCGCAAGACCACGGCCGGCTCCGCCATCTTCTCCGGCGAAGTGACACTGAACAACATCCGCGTCGAGGCCGGCTCCCTCACCTTCGCCCACGGCCCGAACCTCACGGCCAACAACATCACGGTCACCGGCGGCTCCCTGACCAGCCACAAGAACACCACGGTCGGCACCCTCGACCTCCAGAGCGGCACGACCACCCTCACACGCCACACCACGGTGACCACCGCCTTCCAGGGCGCGGCGGGCATGCTGATTGCCGACGGCTCGTTCGACTTTGATGCCTCCTCGGCCTCGCTGGTCAACTTCGGCGGCACCCTGCGCGTCACCAACTCCGTTCCGGCCACGAGCGGCAACCTCCTGGTCAAGCTGCCCGGGGCCACCAGCATGCCCTATGGCGGCCTCATCGGGTACTGGCCCCTCAATGAGGGGGCAGGCGTCGTCGCGGCCGACCTGAGCGGGAAGAACAACCCCGGCACCATCAACGCCAACGCTACCTGGGTGAACGACGGCACGCGCGGATGGGTCCTCAACTTCCCCGCCTCCGGCTCCGTCAGCATCCCGGCGGCCGCCTTCGCGTCCCTGGCCAACCAGGGCCAGGCCACGGTCTCCCTCTGGCAGTTTGGCGACGTCGCCAACCAGCCGCGGAACGACACGATTTTCGGCGGCAGCCAGGCCAATGGGAACAGGGTGCTCCAGAGCCACCTTCCTTGGGGAGACAGCAACGTCTATCTGGACGCTGGCGACAACATGGGCAACCGCATCAACAAGCTCGCCACACCCGCCGAGTTCGAGGGCGCCTGGCACAACTGGGTCTTTGTCAAGGACACCTCGATCGGCAGCCTTCGGATCTACCTGGACGGCGTCCAGTGGCACTCCGGCACCGGCATGAACCAGGCGATGCCGCCGATCACGGCCTTCCGGATCGGCTCCACCGCGGCCGGGGCAGAGAACTACTACGGCATGATCGACGACTTCGCCGTCTGGAACCGCCCCCTCGCCCAGTCGGAGATCACGAAGATCTTCCAGGGCGGCACATTCCACCCCTACCTGGGCAACCTGCGGCTCGACCCCAGCAGCCAGATCACCCTCGGGGGCGTCGGCGTGGCGACCTTTGCCACCGTGGGCGCGACCGGCGGGCTCACCATCAGCGGCGGCCTCGACGTCGCCCCCACGACCAGCGGGCCGGCCAATGTCCAGGGCACGCGCTCCGGCGTCCTCTTCAACGCCGCCGTCACCGCCGGCAACTTCAACGTCGCAGGCCCCGGCGTGGTGACCCTGGGCACCGACGCCTCCGTCGCCATCGGCGCCGGCGGCACCCTCACCGTGCCTCAGGGCGTCGCCATCACCTCCGACCCCGGCGCCGGCGGCACCGCCACGATCAACGCCAGCCAGGGGAGCGTGAGCTACAAGGGCGGCCTCAACGTCGCCAGCGGCACCCTCGTCCTCAACGGCTCAGCCCCCGTCCCCAGGCCGGCTAACGCGATGGCGTTCTGGGGACTGAACGAGGCCTCCGGCACCGTCGCCTCCGACGTCAGCGGGAACAACCGCTTCGGCACGCTGATCAACAGCCCCACGTGGGTGCCCAACGGCGGCGTCATCGGCGGCGCCCTCTCCTTCAACGACTTCAACAACTACGTCATCGTTCCCCGAACCAACAACGGCGGCATCAACATTGACAACCAGTCCTTCACCCTGGCTGTCTGGTCGAAGATCTCGCCCACGGCCGTCGCGGCCGACTACTTCTTCGGCCAGGGCAGCAGCGCCGGCCTGCCCAGCGCCACCGACCGCGCCCTCCACGTCGGCCGCCGCGATGGCACGAACGAGACCATCGCCTTCTACAGCGACGACCTGAACTACGGCAACGCCGCCATCGTCAGCGACACGGCGAACTGGCACCACTGGGTGATCACCTACGACGCCACAACCAGGGCCCAGAGCATCTACGTGGACGGCTCGACGACGCCGGTCGCTACCCGCACGGCCGGCGGCCACTTCGCCGCCGGCGGCACGACGGACTTCTGGCTCGGCCAGGCCAACGGCGGCAACTGGTTCGGCGGCCTCCTCGACGAGGCAGCCGTCTACGGCCGTGTCCTGACCCTCGCCGAGCGCCAGAACCTCTACCGCGCCGGCCTCCAGGGCGGCTACGGCGCCGCGCGCTTCGGCGACCTCACGATGGCCCCGGGCACCACCCTCGTCGCCACCTCCCAGCCCGTCGGCTTCAGCACCGCCGCCATCGGCGGCGGCACAGTCGCCAACCCCACCACGATGACCGGCGACATCACGGTTGACCGCCGCATCGCCGTCAGCGGCACAGGCCAGCTCCTCATCAACGGCCCCGGCGCCGGCGGCAGCGGCGGCCACCTGCGCGTCAGCGACGGCCTGGTCTACGAGTGGGGCTTCGCAGGCCCCACGAACCACGACCTCATCACCATCCTGGGCGACCTGCACTTCGAGAAGAGCTTCACCCTCCGCATGTTCGGCGAGGGCGGCGGCATCCTGCCGACCGACTACGTGCCGATCTTCCTCTACAGCGGCATCCTCGACACCCCTCCTGGCGGGCTCCAGTACACCATCGAGATCGGAAACCTGGCCGACCCGAAGCACCTGTTCGTGTGGGACATCTCGGACGCCGAGCTGTTCGTCGGGCTCCACGAAGGTCAGCAGGGCATCTGGCTCCACGGCCTGTTTGCCCAGGCGGTTCCCGAGCCCGGCACCCTCGCCGTCCTCGCCCTCGGCGCCCTCGCGCTCCTGCGCCGCCGCCGTCGCGGCCAGCAGAAGTGACAAGTCCGTCGCTCCCCAACCCTCCCGAAGCGAGGGACCCCTGCGGGTCCCTCGCTTCTCTCTTGGCCCCCCGATGCGGCCAGCGCCCGCAACCAAGGGCGGCTGGGCCTGCAACGAGTCTTGGGACTGGGGAGCTATCGGATCACGTGGACGTGGCTGCACAAGGCCGAAGAGGATGGTGCCGGGATCGGTCGCATCCGGTTCCATCGTGTGAAGGATGCGTCCGCCGACAGCTTGGAGGGAGTTGTCGCGATGTCGGTGGCCCCCGGGAGCGTCATCCACACGGACGGATGGTCTGGGCACGGCGGCCTCAGTCAGCGGGGCTACAGCCATGAGGTGATTCGCCCGGAAGGGGATGTCGGCGAGGACTTGCTGCCGAGAGCCCACCGCGTGGCGGGCCTCCTCAAGCGCTGGCTGCTTGGGACATACCAAGGAGCGGTCCGCTTCTCTCATCTGGACTACTACCTCGACGAGTAACCTTTCGTTTCAACCGCCGCACCTCGCGTTGGCGCGGCAAGCTCTTCTACCGCTTGGTCCAACAGGCGGCGGTAGATCCTGGGAGTGTGGGGGCAAAGCCCCCACGGCGATGGCCCTGGCTCCTCCGCAGCGAACCCGATTTGATACTGGCGGGCGCGCCGGCTACAATGCAGGAACAGGGAGCGGCGGCGCAGCAGGAGGCCAGGCATGCCGGAACGGGTCAGTCGCAGGACGTTCGTCAAAGGCTCTCTCGCGGGGGCGGCGCTGGCGCTCGGGGCCGGCACGGGCGTGGCAGCCGAGGCCCCGCCCGCGGGGGCGAAGAAGCTGCTGCCCACGGGGAAGATCGGGAAGCTCGAGATCACCCGCCTCATCCTGGGCGGCAATCTGCTTGGGAGATATACCCACGCGCGCGACCTGCGCTTCGTCCTCAAGCTGATCAAGGAGTACAACACCGACGCGAAGATGCTCGACACCCTGGCCCTCGCCGAGGCGAGCGGCATCAACACGGTGTCGGTGCACGTGTCGCCCGACATCCGCCGCCTGCTCAGGGACCACCGCGAGAAGCGCGGCGGAAAGCTCCAGCGGATTCTTTACCCGACGAGCAACATCGAGGACTGGGCGGGCTACAGCCGCGACGTGCAGCAGATCGCCGACGATGGGGCCGAGGCCTGCTACGTCTGGGGCGTCCACACCGACGCTCTCGTCGCCAAGGGGAAGCTCGACGTCATCGCCAAGGCCGTCGAACTCATCAAGGCCAACAACATGCCCGCAGGCGTCTGCGCCCACGACCTCCGGGTCATCCAGGAATGTGAGAAGGCCAAGCTGCCCGTGGACTTCTACATCAAGACGTTCCACCACCTGAACTACCCGAGCGCGAAGATGGACTACGATTCCATCTGGTGCCGCAACCCCGAGGAGACGGCGGCGTTCATGAAGTCGGTGGAGAAGCCCTGGATCGCCTTCAAGGTGATGGCGGCGGGGGCGATTCCGCCGAAGGACGCCTTCCGCTACGCCTTCGAGGGGGGCGCGGACTTCCTCTTCGCGGGCATGTTCGACTTCGACATTGCTGAGGACGTGCAGATCACGCGCGAGCTCCTGGCGAGCGAGCCGAAGCGCGCTCGCCCGTGGAGGTCGTGAAGAGGACGAAGACCGCCTAAAGGCCGAACTACGAACGCGTCGCCCCTGGTTTGTAGTTCCGCCTTCAGGCGGTCTTGCTGGCGGTCCCTGGAAGTGATGAGCAAAGGAGAGTGCAATGCCTGGTGAGTTGAGCCGTCGCGATTTCGTGAAGGGTTCCGTGGCCGGTGCCGCGCTGGCGGCTGGGGCCGGTGCGCTTGGCGCAGAGCCGTCCGCCGCGCCGAAGGCCGATGCGCTGCCTAAGGGGAAGATTGGCAAGATGGAGGTCAGCCGCATCCTCCTCGGCGGCAACCTCTTGACCCACTTCACCCACAGCCGCGACCTGCGCTACGTCTACGCCCTCGCCGCCCACTACAACACCCCCGCGAAAATCCGCGAGACCCTCGAGGTCGCCGAGGCAAACGGCATCAACACCCTCTCCATCCACACCGTGCCCGCCGCCCTCAAGATTCTCCAAGAGCACCGCAAGAACGGCGGCAAGATGCAGTGGATCATCTGCTCCACCGCACCCATCAACGACGCCAACGCTTACGGCAAGTCCATCCAGCAGCTCGTGGACATGGGCACGGATGCGATCTACGTCTGGGGCGTCCACGCCGACGGGCTTACTGGCAGCAAGGTGGGCGTGCTGGCCAAGGCGGTGGAGATCATCAAGGCCAGCGGCGCCCTCTGCGGCGTCGGCGGCCACCAGCTCGGGGTCGTCCAGGCCGTCGAGAAGGAGAAGATCCCCGCCGACTTCTACATAAAAACGTTCCATCACCACAACTACCCAAGCGCGAAGCTGGGCCACGACTCGATGTGGTGCCATGACCCCGACGAGACGAAGAAGGTGATGGAGACGGTGGAGAAGCCGTGGATTTCGTTCAAGGTGATGGCTGCCGGGGCGATCCCGCCCCAGAGCGCCTTCCAATACGTCTTCGAGAACGGCGCCGACTTCAGCCTGGCCGGGATGTTCGACTTCGAGATCGCCGAGGACGTGGCGATCGCCAAACGTGTCCTCGCCGGCCTCAAGGACCGCAAGCGGCCGTGGAGAGGATGACCCGGCAGGGGTGTTGGCTCTGACCCCTCTCCCTTCCAGGGAGAGGGTAGGGTGAGGGTGGGACTCCATGGCGAGAGCCGGCGCCCAACCCTCCCCCTGCCCCCTCCCTGAGAGGGAGGGGGGTTAGCGGCTTCCCCTTCTCCATCCGGAGACGATGAATGAAGCGCAGGGAGTTCTTGGGGGCAGGGGCTGGGCTGGTGCTGCTCGGCGCGCACGCCGGCGAGCCGGGCAAGCCGCCCGCCGACGCCCTCAACATCGCCCTCATCGGCGCGGGCGACCAGGGGCGCGTCCTCATCAACTCCACGCTCCCCATCGCGGGCGTCCGATTCCGCGCCATCTGTGATGCCTGGCCCTATCGCCGCCAGGGCACCAAGTACTACCTGAGCGTCTACAGGCACAAGGCCGCTGACTACGCCGACCACCGCGAGATGCTCGATAAGGAGAAGGGCCTCGACGCCGCCCTCATCGCCACGCCCGACGCCCTCCACGCCGAGCAGGCCATCGCCTGCCTGAAGGCGGGGCTGCACGTCTACTGCGAATGCCCGATGGCCAACACCGTCGAGGGCGCGCGGGCGATGGTGAGGGCGGCGAAGGAGACGGGGCGCCTCCTCCAGATCGGCTACCAGCGCCGCAGCAACCCCCGCTACCTTCACGCCCTCGACAAGCTGCTCCGCGAGGCGAAGCTGCCCGGCCGCCTCACCCACCTCAACGCCCAGTGGTGCCAGCCCGTGAGCGAGGACCTGGGCTGGCCCAAGGCCGCCGAGATGAGCGCCGACGAGCTGAAGCCCCTCGGCTACGCCTCGATGCACGAGTTCCGCAACTGGAAGCACTGCCGCAAGCACGGCGCCGGCCTGGTCGCCGGCCTCCTCGGCCACGCCCTCGACGTGGCCAACTGGTTCCTCGGCGTGCCCCCGAAGAGCGTCCTGGCCGCCGGCGGCACCGACTTCCACAAGGGCCGCGAGTGGCACGACAACGTGATGGCCGTGATGGACTACGAGACGCCTGAGGGCGTCGTGCGCGCCGCCTACCAGGCCCTCACCACCACGAGCGCCGGCGGAACCTCCGCCTTTGAGCACTTCCTGGGCACCGAAGGCTCCCTCCGCATCGCCGAGTACGCCAAGTGGACCAAGCTCTTCCACGAGCCACACGCGCCCGACTGGGACAAGTGGGCGCGCCTCAACTACGTCCTCAAGGAGCCCTTGCCCGCCCCCGAGAAGAAGAAGGAAGACGAGGGCAAGCCCGAGGACCCCAACGTGGTGAAAAGCCGCGAGACCGGCCTGGTGCTGAGCTACGACCTGCCCGTCGCCCTCGACAAGCTGCCCCACCAGCCGCACCTTGAGAACTTCTTCGACGCCATTCGCCGCAAGGCCCGGCTCGCCTGCCCTGCCGAAGCCGCCTTCCCTGCCACCGTCGCCGCCCTCAAAGTCAACGAGGCCATCGAAGCGAAGCGGATGCTCGTCCTCTCCCGCGACGATCTAAGCAGCCTTTAGTGATTCGGCTCATTCCAGGCGAAGACTGCCTGAAGGCAGGACTCCAAACAAGCGCGTGTCTTCGTTCGGAGTCCTGCCTTCAGGCAGTCTTGACGGCATCAGCGCAGCGGCACGGAGCGCGGAAGGCGGCTCAGAGGCCCCGCTCCATCTCCTCGATGGCCTTCCGGACGTTTGCCTCGTGGCGGCTGCCGAAGACGAGGACCATCAGCCGCTCCATGATCAGGCGGTGGTCGGCGATGTCGAATGCCTCGCCGCCACCGGCCTTGGCAATCTGCGCGAACTCGGGCACCACGGCGCCGTGGCACACGACTGTGCTGACGATGCCCTTCTGGTTCTCGCGGAACCGCCGGGCGATGCCGATTGCGGTGTCAACGTCCTGCGGGTGCGGCGGGGCATCGCCGAACAGGAGGATGACCTTCCGCGCGCCCTTGCGGAACGGGTTGTTCTCCACCGCCCACGCCAGGGCCTGCTGCACCTGCTCCGGCGCGTCGCCCCCGCCGCTGGCCCGGATCGGCTGCGTGTACTCCGACACCTTCCGGATGTCGTTGGTCAGAGGAAGCCCCTTGACCACGTATTCGTCGCCGGTGTCGCGGTAGGTGCACACCCCGATCCGCGCGCCGGGCACCAGCTTGTGAAGCGCCCTGCCCATGCCCAGGATTTTGGTCTTGACCTCCTCGATCTCGCCCGCCATGCTCCCCGTGCTGTCGAAGACCAGCACGATGTCCAGCCCGTGAGCCCGCAGTTGCCTGATCAGGCTCCCCCAATCGCCCCCCGCCGCGCCTCCCCCGCCACCCACGGAGCCCACGGCTCCCGCGAGTGCAGTGAACCCCCCGCTCGCCCCCGCTCCCAGGTCGAGGCCGACCACCGCCTCGGCCGGCGACGTCTCGGTCGCCACCCCAAGCTCGCGGACCTCCTCCGTCGGCTCCGTCGCCGTCTCACTGGGCATGGTCACCGGCGTGTCAGGGGAGGCGATCTCCACCGGACTCGGCGCACCAGTGTCCAGCCGCGCGTCCTCCGACTCGCTGCCGGCCCCGATGCCGACCTCGGCCTCCCCCGAGCCCGTCCCCAGCCCCGACAGCCACGTCGCCCCCGTCATGCCCAGGATGAGCAACAGGTGCAGGAGGAGCGAAATCCCCCAGCCGGCCGCCCTGGCGAACGGGTGCGGCCGGTCGGCATACTCCATCTCCTCGACGACCTCGCCGGCCTCCGGCGGGAGCGTCGCCCAGCAGCGCGTGCACTTGGCCGGCTTGCCCGCATACTGAAGGTCGAGCCGGATCGTCTCGCCGCAGCGCGAGCACACCCGGGTGAGCGGCGCCGCCGCACTCGCCGCGGCCACCGCGCCGCCCGCCGCCTCGTGGCGCTGGGGCGCCACAGGGGCGACCGCGCGAGCCGCCGACGCAGGCACCACGTTCAGCCCGTCGCACGCGGGACAGACCACCCGCCTGCCCGCGGCCGCCGCCGGCGCACTCATCAACTGCCCGCACATCTGGCACTTGAACCGCACCTGGTCGGCCCCAGTCGCCACGGCGCTCCTCCTCCATCCGGGAGGCCCGGCCTCGGACATTCGCCTCTCACCTGTCGCATCGAGCCGCCGGCGGCATGGTAGCACAACGCGCCCCAGCATTCAAGGCCGCCGCCGCCACGCCGAGCCGCTTGCGTTCCGCAGGAACCTAGCTATACTGGTGGGTGGAGACGAATGCAGGAGTCCGAGCATGGGCACGTTCCGCATAGACTGCGAGATCGAGCACATACGAACTGGCAAGAAGGCGACGGTGAAGGGACTGCTCGTGGGCACGGGGGCTGAACTGACCTGGCTCCCCCAGGAGGTCCTGGCAAGGATCGGCACGGCCATCGCCAAGAAGGACCAGCAGTTCATCATGGCGAACGGCCAGACCGTCACCCGCTCAATCGGCTACGTCATCCTGCGTGCCGGCGGCTTTGAGACCGTGGACGAGGCGGTCTTCGGCCAGCCTGGCGATATGAGTATCTTCGGCTCGCACACCCTGGAGGGCTTCGGCGCCACCGTGGACCCCCGCCGCAAGAAACTCGTCGCCGCCGGCCCCTACCCCGCCGCAGCCGCCCGAGTGCTTGCGTTCCCAGAGGTTCTGGCTGTACTGATAGGTGGAGATGAACGCAGGAGGCCGCAGCGATGGACGACGAGAAATTGCTCGACCGAATCAGCTTGAACCCCCGCGTGATCGCCGGTAAGCCAGTGATCAAGGGTACCCGCCTCACGGTCGAGTACATTCTCAACCTGCTCGGCCACGGCGCCACCGCAGACCAGATCATAGCGGAGTACGACGGCCTCGCCCGTGAGGACATTCAGGCTTGCATTCTCTTCGCCACACGATCGCTGGAGGACACCACCTTCATGCCCCTGGTGGTGGAGACCGCGTAGGTACGCTTCCTGGTAGACGAATGCACAGGCCCCGCGGTCGCGCAGTGGCTGCGCGCCCAAGCTCACGAGGTGTTCTCCGTCTACCACCAGGCACGCGGCCTCGGCGACGACAGCGTCATCCGCAAAGCACTTGCCGAGGACTGGATTCCCATCACGAACGACAAGGACCTCGGCGAGAAGGGCTACCGTCAGCGTCGCCCGCACCGCGGCGTCATCTTCCTACGGCTTGACGACGAGACGGCGCCGAGCGAGATTCGTACCCTTGGCCACTTGCTGAAGAACTACGCGGACCAGTTGCCGGATCGGTTCGTCGTCGCGGAAGAGCGCGTCCGCTTCGCCCGCCGGTGAGTTGCACATTCTCCCTCCGCCGCAGGTGACTCGTCGCCGCCGCCGGCCCCTACCCTGGTGCCCCCGGCCGATGGCCAACGAGGATCCTGCCTCCACCGTCTGTGTTTCGCAACGTAGCCGTGGAGTTGAGCGACCCCCTAATCGGGCTCTGACGTCGGCCGATTCAGCGGGCCCTCTCTCGGGGACAGAATGTCTATGGCCGTCATCGCCTTCTGGTAGCTTGCCTCGTTGATCACACACCGGCTGTGGTACTTCGCCAGGAGGTCTCGTTGCTGCGAGATGAGTTCGGGGCTCCTGCGGGAGAACAGCGACCTCATGGCGTAGCACATCGCATAGAACCCGCCAGCGAGTGAGCCAATGGTGGCCGAGACGGCAACGGTGAACACCGTTGCCTTGGGGACCCTCTTGGAACGCCACACGAGCGTTACCACCAGCGCCAAAGCGGCAGCAAGCAGCGCATAGCCGACGAACTGCGGTCCATGATACTCCCACCAGTGCCTGTCGCGCACCTGAGCGCAGAGCAGACCACCAACTGAGTGAACGTAGATGCCCTCATCCACGCGGAGTGAGTAACGCTCCCCGCGGTCGGCGTTCGCAGGGGAGTCGGCAAAGAGCGTTGGGGCAAGCCCATTGCGATTCTCGTAGACGTAGGGGACAAGCCACGGCGACAGGACGCCTGCGGGGCTGAGAATGAAGAGGGAGTCGTCCTTGCCGATAGCCAGCTCTATCTCGACAGTCTGTGCGGCGTTGTCCTCTGGCATCTTGACGCCGAACTGGTGCCGGAAGAACTCACGGAATTCCTGGGCGGTGGCTGGCGGACGGCCGTAATGCTCCCTGTGCAACTGCACCGCCAGCTTGGCATTGCGCCACGTGAACAGATCGTCGCTGAGGTCAGGGAGTCTGGGCTCACCCCAGCGCGAGGGAAGCTCGCACTTCCCGCGCGATACGAAGTTGTCGAGAGCCGCGAGCCCCTCGTCGTTCGTAGGGTAACGGCCATGCGCCTGCCTGAAGTCCTGAAGGTGGACCCTCAGACCCGCGAGCTGGCCCTGGATGACCTCCAGATGGGTGTCCCACCAGAATATGCCCATCTTGCTTTCGCCATGGCCACCGGCGAAGTACGCGCCGAACCCGGCCATCACAACAGCGACGACTGCGCATAACGCCTTGAGCATGACTCGCATCCAGGGCTCAAGTAGCTCCTTGCCCGGTCGCTCAGCCTTGCTTATGCTGGCGTCCGGCAAGCCAGAGCTTGAATGAGCGCTGGCTTTCGCCGGAGGGCTGGCCGGCAAGGAGGTTCTCGACGCTGATGTCCTCGTCAAGGTCGGGCCAATGGATACCCTCACCGCGGGCGATCGGGCGCCAGTGGTTGCGCTCCTCGGGCGTGCCGTGTTGGAGGCGCGGATACCATGCCAGCGGGACGACAATGGTCCGCCCGTCATCGAGGTCCACCGAGAGCGAATCGTCAGTGACCTCAACCCGCTCGGCCCTGGGGGAATGGCTTCTTGGCATCGAAGTCATCATCGAAGCGCGATTTCCGCTGCGACAGGCCAACTGAGCTGAAGACCGCCTGAAGGCCGAACTACAAGCGCCGGCGCTCCCCGTTCGTAGTTCGGCCTTTAGGCGGTCTGGCGTTCCGCGAAGAGCGCAGCTACACTCTCCGAGCAACAGCATGTTAGCGCAAGCCGCCGCGCTGTTCAATGCGAACTGGAGAATGCCTCTATCAACGCGCCATCGGTGTCGAAGCGGATGTCCTGAGGAGAGCCTGAAGGGGTAAGGCAGGGGTTGGAGCGGGCCTCGGGGAGGAGGGATTCGGAGATTTCGAACTCGGCGAGGGAGAGGGTGTCGCGAATCCAGACGACGCGAGCCTGGTCGGGCGAAGGGGCGATGGTGGCAGCCAGGGCCGCCTCCAATGCCTCGCGGTCGGTGTCGCAGGCATACGGGACGCGGGCCAGGTGGGGGTGCAAGGCCGTGGCGCAGTTGAGGAAGGTGGCCTTGGGGTCCATTTTCTCGATGAGGCGGCGGACCGTGACGTCGGCCAGCCCGATGCCGCTGGCGTTGCCTCCCGAGGCGGGGGTGAGGTCGCGGACGAAGATGACCTGAATCCTCGGCCCAGGGCGGTCACGGCCGATGACGTTGGTGTCCATCCCCACGCCCGAGATGTCCTTGCCCATCCTGTCCACGATCAGCACGTCAATGTTGTCGAATGGGAGGCGGGCCATGCGGCGCTTGGCCTCTTCGAGCAGCGCCGGCTCGTCGGCGAGGAACCTGTCGGCGTGGAGGCCGACGATGCGGGCCGTCTGGTCGAGGCCGTTCTCGATGATGCCGAGTCCGCCAAGGACCGAGATGCGTTTGAGGAGGACGGGGAGTGCGGCCTGAAAGGTTTGTGGGAAGCCGAGGCTTGCGAAGGCTCGGTGGTAGAGGCGGGCGCCCTCGGGCTTGCCGGCGCCGATGAGGAGGATTTTCGCCAGGCCGCTCTCGCACGGGCCGATGAAGTGCGAGTGCGGCTTGATGCGGTTGACGACGAACACGTGGTCGGCCCCCGCCGCAATGCGGTCGAAGGGGACGGGGATGCCCTCGGGCGTCTCGGCCAGCTTCACCGCGTCGGTCGAGGAGCGGACGGGCGCCCCGACGCCCTCCTCGGTGACGCCGTAGTGGTGGAGCACGTTGGCCTGGCGTTCGGCGGTTCCGCCGCCGTGGCTGCCCATGGCGGGGAAGACGAAGGGCTGAAGCCCGGCCTCCTTGAGCGCGGCGACGGCGCCTGCGATGATCTCGGCGACGTTGGCAATGCCGCGGCTTGACCCTGTGACCGCAACGGTCTGCCCCCGGCGAATCGGCGCACCGGCCAGCAGCCGCGCCGTCTCTGCCCTTGCTGTCTCTCGGGGATTCGCCAGCCGTTCGTCGTCGAGCTTCTGGCGGACACGGACCATTCGTGGTAAGTTATCCATATCTATCATGATGGCGATTCGGCTGAACGTGTCAAGCCGAGGAGGAGTATGGGGTGCGGGCCGGAATCGTAGGTGGAACTGCCCCCACAGACGCGGAAAAGATACCCGCTGTCTTTTGTGCGACGGGTGCCCGCCTCCTGGCGGGCGCGAAGGGCCGTGGACGGCAAAAGACAGCGGGTATCTTCTCCGTTCGCAGGAGTATGGCCCCTGGTTCTGGTAGTGTTTCCCCTTGGCAGGCCCCAACCCTCCCCCCACCCCCTCCCTAGAAGGGAGGGGAGTGCCAGACCCCTCTCCCTCTCAGGGAGAGGGTAGGGTGAGGGTGGGGCTCTCATGTAAGAACGGTGCCAGAACTGGGGGCCATACTCGCCGAGGAGAGCGACGCCGTGAGCCGAGGGGACACGTTCCTTCAGGTACTTCTCGTCGTCTCGCTCGCGTGCCTGTCGTGGCTGGGGATGATGGTGGTGCACGAGTGCGGGCACGTGCTGCACGCCTGGGCGAGCGGCGGGAGGGTGACGGGGGTGCTGCTCCATCCGCTGAAGATTTCGATGACGCAGGTTTACCCCAATCCACATCCTCTCTTCGAGCGATGGGGCGGGCCAGTATGGGGCTGCCTGATCCCGTTCGGAATGTTCGGCGTCGCCAGGCTCGCGCGGGCGCGATTCGCCTACATCGTGCGGTTCTTTGCGGGCTTCTGCCTCATCGCCAACGGGGTGTACATTGGGCTGGGATCATTCGATCGGGTCGGCGACGCGGGGAACCTGATGGGCCTGGGCACGCCCCGATGGGTGCTTTGGCTGTTTGGGGCCGTGGCGTTAGCCTTGGGTCTGTGGTTGTGGCACGGCCTTCGCCCCTCGAAGGAGCCGGTGCGCCGCAGCCACGCTCTCGGCGTCTTCGCGCTCCTGTGCCTGCTCGTGGCGACCGAGCTGGCCTTCTACCGGCCCGGCTGGCCGTGAAGGGGCATCAGGGGACGAACTCAATCTGGTCTGGGGATTCCAGGATGATCTCCGGGCGGCCTTCGTATTGGACCACGACGCCCTTGACGCGCACCTTCTTGCCGCGGTAGTGTTCTTCGGGCTTGGGCGGGAACGCGGGGAAGCTGCGGGCGAAGATCACGGCGGAGAAGGTCTGCCGCCAGTTCGGATGAAAGTTCAGGAAGCAGGCTTTCCCGCTGTTGTGCGTCCGCACAATTGTCCCCTCGACGGTGACGAATTCGTTGACATGCTTTGCGGCTCGGCGCCAGGAGATGGTCGGCCCGTCGGGGTTGTCGCGGGGCACGGCGGCGCAGCCGGCGCCCAGCGCGGCCAGCAAAGCCCAGCTCAGAACTCGTCTCGCCATGCCCGTTCTCCGCGGGGGAGTGCACCGCGTCTCGCGCATTATACGCATTTGGCGCCGGCTTACAATGTGCCTTGACGCGGCGGCCCCAGAGCGCATAATGTCCGTGGCCGTCCGTGTGTGTCCGTGTGGTCCACCAGAGAGTCAGACATGGTCAAGAGGCTGTTCCTCATTGTCGTGATGTTAGCTACGGTGGCCGCCTCGGCGGAGGTGGCGGGATGGCGGACGGCGAACGGGACGTATCCCGACGCGGCGCCGCCGCTGGAGTGGGGCGCGGATGGGAAGCCGAACATCCGCTGGAAGGCCCAGGTGGGCAAGAGCTACTCGTCGCCCATCGTGGTGGGCGACAAGGTGTTCGTCACCGCCGAGCCGGACCTCCTGCTGTGCCTCGATGCAGCGAGCGGCAAGGTGTTGTGGAAGGCGTCGAACACCTTTGCCGATGCGGGGGCCGAGGAGAAGCCGATCAAGTCGAACGCGGGGAACACGGCGGCGACGCCGACGAGCGACGGGGAGCGGGTGTGGGCCGTCTTCGCCAGCGGCATCGTGGCCTGCTACGGCGTGGACGGCAAGCGCCAGTGGATTCAGCACTTCGACCTGCCGATGGTCCTCCAGTTCGCGCGCGCCGCGTCCCCGGTGCTCGCTGGGGACAAGCTGCTCGTGACCCTCAACCACCTCTTCGCCCTCGATGCCCGGGCACCCGGAGCTGGCGACGGGTCGGGCAAGGTCCTATGGAAGGCCGCGGACGTGCCGGAGACCTATGGCACGCCCGCGCTGGCGAGGGTTGGCCACACGGATGTTGCCATCACGCCCGAGGGCTACGCCGTGCGCCTGGCCGACGGCAAGGTGCTGGCGAGCGAGCTAGGCACGCTGAAATACGCAACACCCCTCGTCCGCGACGGCATCGCCTACTTCGTCGGCTACGACTCCAAGGCTCTCCAGCTCCCCTCGCAGGCCGGCGATAAGTTGGTGGCAAAGGAACTGTGGACAGCGGAGCTTGAAGGCGATTTCTTCTCCTCGCCCGTCCTCCACGAGGGCTTGCTCTATACTGTGAACGACGCGGGGAAGCTCTACGTCCTCGACGCGAAGACGGGCAAAGTGGTCGCAGAGAGAGAGCTGGACATCCCGAACGCGAGCGGCAAGCCGGGCACGCTGCCCGCCCATATCTACCCTAGCATCGTCCTGGCGGGGAAGCACCTGTTCGTGTGGAACGACATCGGCACGTGTCTTGTGCTCGAGCCCGGCCGCGACCCGAGGCCCGTGGGCAAGAACACGCTGCCCGACGGCGCCCCCGGCACACCCGTCTTCGCGGGCAAGCGCATCTTTGTCCGAGGGGGTGAGAGCCTGTACTGCATCGGGGAATGATGCCCGGGAGGCCCTCCCACGCGGCCTCGTTCCCGTGCAGGGGGCGAAGCGCGGGCGCTATTGCCGTATGGCCTGGAACCTCTGCCAGAGCCAGGCCAGGTCCTGGGCGAGGATGGCCTCGCGGGAGTCCCTGGCGGCGGGGAAGACGTCGAGGGTGTAGATTTCGCTCTCGAAGTGCTCGCAGCCGGCGGCCAAGGCCGCGGCAAGGAACGCCTCGTCCACCTGGCTGGCGGTGGTGCCGATGCCGCCCTCTCCCGGCCAGGCGAGGGGGACGTGGAAGTGGACCCGCCACTCGCCCTGAGGCGGGGCGTCCATGCCGAGCGGCTCGGGCAGGTCGTTGAAGTAGAGCTCCCGGCCGTCGGGCGTCGCCACAACCGTCTGGTGCAGATACACCTCGTCCTGGAATGCGCGTAGGGCTTCGGGCGGCCCGTCCGGGCCGACCTGGACGCGCAGCGCCGCGCCGAGCTGCACCTTAGCCACGCGGATGCTTGCGGCGGCATACTGCTGCACCGCCTCCTTCGGGTCCTCGCCCATCACGCCCGTGTGCACGGTGTCGAGGCACACGCCGATGTGGCGACGGATGATCGCCTCGGCGGCCCCCGTGTCGAGATCGTCTTCCTCGCGCAGCAACTCGCATCCGCGCGGGAGGAGCTGGTTCTCGAAGAAGCGGGTAACGTCGTCCGTGCGTTCCAGGTAGCAGCCGGGCTCAGGCTCAAGCGCGAGGGTGATCTCGCTGCCCATTGAGCTTCCGACCCAGTCCAGCTCACCGGCAGCCTCGCCGAGCCGCTCTGCCGCGAACTCGACTCGCTCGCCATCGGCCCAAGGCCTGAAGGTGACCGGGAGCGTGCTGATGGTTCCCTTGCCCTCGCTGGGCAGGAGGTCGGCGAGGATCGAGAGGAGATGCATAGTGAAGTGGAGTCGGTCGGGCTCAGCCCAGTCGGGCCGGTAGACCTTCTCCTTCACGCGGGTGCCGTGAAAGCGGCCGTAGGGGAAGCCGTTGAAGGTGAGGGCATAGAACCCGGCCCGTGCGAGCCGCTCGCGTAACGCCCTTGTCCCCTCCGATCCCGCCAGCTCCTCCGCCGCCTTTGCCGAGAGCCAGATGCCCAGGCCATAGGGGCCTTTGACGCCCGTGAGGCGGGAGAACTCGGCGAAGACCTTGGGCGCGTGCGCGAAGATGGCCCTCTCCGCTTCGGCCAGCGTGCCGCCGGGATGCACGTTGAGGCAATAGGTCAGGTGGGCGTTGGTCCCCGGGATTCTCATTGGGCCTGCCTCAAGAAGCCGACTGCTTCCGCAACCAGGGCCTCGTCCATCTCGTGCACCTCGACTCGCCGGCCGATGCCGTGGGGGAGGGTGATGGAGAGGCGGCCGCCGAGGTGCTCGCGGAATTGCTCGATGCCCTCGAGGATGACGAGGCGGCCGGAGGCGTCGCGCTCGGCCAGGAGCGGATGCCACGTGGGCAGCCCGCAGCGGCGGAAGGCCGAGAGAATGAGGTCCAGCTCCTCGCGCGAGAGCAGCCCCTTGAGCCACGCGTAGACCGAATCAAGGGCGATGCCGACGGCGA
Source organism: Planctomycetota bacterium (assembly GCA_016872855.1). Lineage (GTDB taxonomy): Bacteria > Planctomycetota > PUPC01 > DSUN01 > DSUN01 > DSUN01. Next base: position 4,668 of record VGYV01000052.1, on the reverse strand, counting down.
CGCCCTGACCGTGGCGGACGGCGTAGCCCGACAGCCCCTCCAGGCGGTGGGCCGCCCAATGCCCGAAGTCGAGCGGCCGGGCGTCGCCCATCTCGAAGGGGTCGCGCCCATCGCGGATGTGCTCGAGGTGGAGCACGGCGGCGCGGCGGACGGTTTCCTCGACCGCCTCCTGCTCGCCCGCGGCTAGGCGGTCCGCCGCGTCCGCCAGGAACTCGAAGAACGCGGCGTCCTTGATGATCGCCACCTTGAACGCCTCGGCCACGCCATCGAGCATCACGTCGCGGGGCAGCGTCCGCAGGAACTCCAGGTCGTTGATGACGGCGAAAGGCGGGGCGAAGGTGCCGATGAGGTTCTTCGTGCTGCCCAAGTTCACGCCCGTCTTCACCCCCACGCCGCCATCGTCCTGCGAGAGGGTGGTCGAGGGGAGACGGACGAGCCGCACGCCGCGGTGGACGAGTGAGGCGGCGAAGCCCACGGCGTCGAGGAATGCCCCGCCGCCCGCTGCCACCACGTAGCTGTGGCGGCAGAGCCGGTGGCGGACGATCTCGCTGAGCACGGGTTCCACGACCGCCCAGCCATCCTTCGCCCCCTCGCCGCCGGGCAGGATGCGCGGCTCGGCGAGGAGCCTGATCGCGTCGGCGTGGGCCTCGGCGTAGCTCACGACCGCCTGCGGCAGGTGGCCCTGCGCGGCGACGAGGCCGGCGTCGAGATACACGAGGGCCTTCCCCGCAGCTTGGGAGGTCGCGTGCCGCGTGCCGCGTGCCGCGTGCCCGGACTCCTCGGTGGGGGCCGCGCCCGGCCCGCCAAGGACTTCCGCGAGGATTGGGTTCTCCGGCGCCAGCGCCCCGCGGGTGAAGTAGACGGCGTAGGAGAACGGGACAGAGATTCCCTCAATGTACACGCGGGCCGCAGAGGCTTCGTAGACGGATTTCGACATTCGGTCCTTTCTGGGCACGCGGGACGCGGCACGCGGCACGCATCTCTCCTCACGCATCACGCATCGCGGATTGTACCGCTTTCGCCAGGCCAATCAAGTCCTCCGGCTCGGCGCCGATGTCGAAGGTCGCCGCCCAGGCGATTTCGCGGCCCTTGCCGATGCGGCCGTGGGAGCCTTTGACGCGCGTGGCGTCGGTGCTGACGGCGAAGGGCGGGGGCCAGCCGAAGAACAGCTCGCAGGGGTCGAAGCCAGGCTTGCTGTGGATGTCCACGTGCGTCGCGTAGTCGGGCTGCTCGCGGCGAGCCGTCCACCAGGGATAGGCGAACCAGCAGCCGTCGCCGGCCACGAGGACCACCTCGCCGCTGTTGGGGTGGCCGATGCCGGCGGCGGCAATGGCCTGGCCCGTCAACACCTCGACCACGCCGTCCATTCCCCGCAATGCCTCGGCCACGATTGTCACATCCGCGGCGTCGCGGACGTAGACGTGTGCGATCTCGTGGTCCACGACGGTGAAGGCGCGCGAGTAGTGGAAGTCGGGGTAGAGCCGTCCCCGCACGTCCCGCGTCGCCATCAGCCCCCGCTCGCGGAGCAGGCGGTTGGGGTAGATGGGCCGCGACACGTCGGCGAAGGCATAGTCGCCAAAAGCTACCATTTGGTAGCCATTCCTCCGAGCCGCGTCTCTCAGCGCGCCAAGGAGTTGGATCAGCTCAAAAAACACTCCCGGAGTCTTTTTCGCCGCCGGGCCGTCGCGCAGGAGCGTGTAATCCAGGTGGGGCAGGTAGGTGAACAACAGGTCGGGGGCCAGGTCCTCCATCGCCATGAGTTCGGTGGTCGCGGCTGCGATCCATTGGCTGGACTTGGCCGAGGCGAGCGGCCCCCAGTAGCTCATGAGCTTGAACGCCTTTCCCACGCGGCGAATGAGTTCGGCATAGAGGCCGGGCGGGCGCAAGTACACGTCCTCGATCATCCCCCCGCGGTGCTTGTGGATGGGGGCGGGGGAGAGAAGCACGTCCACGTCCTCGCCCAGGCCCTGCTGCCAGAAGAGCATGCCCACACGCTTGCTCTTCGTTCGGAGTCCCGCCTTTAGGCGGTCTTCGGTTCCCGCGGGGGCCTTCTCAAGACCGCCTGAAGGCGGGACTCCAAACAGGTCTTCCCAGATGCGTGGGCCGGCCACGAGGGCGGAGGATTGCTCCCAGAAGAGGGGGCGGCGCAGCTCGCGGGACCAGACGCCATTGAAGACCATCCCGTGGCTGCTGGGGGGCGAAGCCGTGCGGAAGCTCGCCTGGACGGGGCACGTGAGCGCGGGGAATACGCTCGCGGCGGGGCGGAAGCGCAGCCCTTCCCAGGCCTCGCCGCCATTCTGGCGGAGGAAGAAGTCGTGGCCGAGGCCGGCGACCTGGACTATGAGCAGGCGGTTGGGCATTGGTTGCAGCCACGAGCCGCGAGCCGTGAGCCACGAGCCAGAGAAGCAATCCCTTGTAGCTCGAAGCTCGCCGCTCGCGGCTCGCAGCTCTCCTTCACTTCCCCGTCATCGCCAGATGCACGCGGGCCAACCAGTCGGCGATGGCGATGTGCTGCGGGCAGCGGTCCTCACACTTGTGGCAGGCCACGCAGGCATCGGCCCGCTTCTCCTTCGGCATCTGGGCGTAGAGGTTGCGGTTGAGTTGCCCAACCCCGCCGCCGTGAATCCGCGCCTGGTTGAGGAGCGTGAAGCTCTCGGGAATCGCCACGCCGTTGGGACATGGCACGCAGTAGCCGCAGGCCGTGCAGGGCACGGCGGCCAGCTCCTTGTACTTCTCGCGCACGGCGGCGATCAGCTCGTGCTCGGAAAAGGTCCCTGTCCCCTTTCCTGCGCTGGCGATATTGCGCTTCACCTGGTCGAGCGTGCTCATGCCGCTGAGGACTGTGGCCACCTGCGGCATGTCCCACAGCCAGCGGAGCGCCACGTCGGCGGGGTCCTTGCCCGCGGCGTCCCAGAGGGAGCGGACGGCGGGCGGCGGGTTGGCAAGGGTGCCGCCGAAGAGCGGCTCCATCACGACGACGGCCAGCCCCTGGCTGGCGGCGAACACCACGCCCGCCGTGCCCGCCTGCACGTCCTCGCAGGCGAAGTTGTATTGCACCTGGCACACGGTCCAGTGCGGATAGGCGGCGAGGACATCCTCCAGCACGTCGAAGGAGTCGTGGAACGAGAAGCCCGTGTGGCCGATGCGGCCTTCAGCCAGCTTCTTGTCGAGCCAGGCCAGCACCCCGTGGTCGCGGACGTTGGCCCAGAAGCCGGCCTGGAGGTTGTGGAGGAGGTAGAAGTCAATGCGGTGGGTCTGGAGGCGTTCGCACGACTCCTCGAAGAAGCGGTCGAAGTCGGCGGGCGACTTGACCGCCCAGGTGGGCATCTTGGTGGCGAGGCGCACCTTGTTGCGGCGGCCTCCTTCGAGGGCTTTGGCGATGAGGCGCTCGGAGTTGCCGCCGTGATAGCCGTGGGCGGAGTCGAGGTAGTTCACCCCGTGGTCAATCGCGTGGCGGACCATTTCGATGGCCTTTGGCTCGTCAATCTCGTTGTACTTGCCGAGGGTGGGCAGCCGCATGGCCCCGAAGCCGAGGGCGGAGACGCGGAAATCGAGCTTGCCGAAGGTGCGGTACTCCATAGGCTCCTCTTGTCTGAGAAGGTCAGCTACCGTAGAACTTGCTCGACGCGAAGCCGGCACAGCTCCACCAGGCGATGGAGCCGTACCCCAACACCGCGTAGGCATGCGCCGTGTGTCCGCAAGGCCAGATTGCCCACGCGGCTTGGACAAGGATCAGGTAGCGGATGAGTTCCCCGATGAACGGCGGCACTGGCGTCTTCCCCCGCACGACGCGGGCCGCCTCCACGAGGGCCCCGACCGTCGCCCCTGTCAGCAGGAACAGTGGAAGGAGGGCATCCAGGGGGGACTTGGGGCGCCAGGCCATCCAGAGGACCACGATGCCTGCGGCGAGGATGCCACCGGGCACAAACGCTGCGTGGCGAGGCCGGGTCGAGCTGGTTTCCCGCGCGGCAAGGACCGTGACGGCGGCAATGTAGGCCCACACGATGCCCGCAGCCACGACTACAGGCGGCGCCATCGGCCGGCAAGCGAATGTGGCGCCGAGAACAACGCTTGCCGCGCGGCATGCCCCCATCACGAGGGGGCCGAGCCAGCGCACGCGCTTGAGCCAGGCATCGTAGCCGAAGACAGCCAGCGCAAGCGCGATGGCAACGGCCCCTGCACCAGCGTGCCCCACGGCAAAGGCGACCCCCACCCCTGCCGCAAGCAAGATCAGACCAATGGCGAGCACTGTGCGCGCCTTGACCGCGCCGGACGGGATCGGGCGCTCGGGCCGCTCGCGGGCGTCCACGTGGCGGTCGAAGTAGTCGTTGAGGAGGAGGCCGGCGGAGTAGAGGAGGAGCGAGGTGGCCATTGCGCCGGCGACGCGCCAATCGAGCACGCCGCCGGTGGCGAGCATGAAGCCGGCCAGGGGATCGCCAGGGACGGTGAAGAGGTTGGGCAGGCGGAGGAGGCGGCACCAGGTTGTCAGCGGGCTGGGCTTGGACACGGTGCCGCGCCTCGTGTTGGTTCTGGTTACGGATTACGGATTACGAATTACGGATTCCAGATGACAGACGACAGACGACAGAGGGCAGAAGAAGCGAAGACCGCCTGAAGGCGGGACTACGAACAGCTTAGCGCTGGAACTCGCGCGGGTCAACCGGCACA
>VGYV01000051.1 GCA_016872855.1 Planctomycetota bacterium | reverse complement strand
TGATATGCTCTCGGCCTGCCGCTACAACGTCTTCGAGTTCTGGCTCGTCCCCACCCTCTTCTCGCCCGAGGCCATGAAGGGCGGGAAGATTCAGGCCGATTTCACGGAGACGATGAACCACGTCATGGCCTACGCCAAGCGGCGCGGCGTCGCCGTCCACCCCATCCAGGCAGTCAACACGGTCGGCCAGAAATGGCACTTCCACTGCCCCAACGACCCGAAGGAGCGAGCCGAGATCATCGCGCTGTGGGACCACTGGTCGCGCGCGCTCAAGGGCAACGACTACATCGGCTTTTTCCCAGGCGACCCCGGCGGCTGCACGAAGAACGGCTGCACACCCGAGACCTTCGTGGACCTCTGCCTCGAGCTAGCGAAGGTCGTGAAGAAGAACAACCCAAATGTGGCCATCGAGGTGAACACCTGGGGCGAGCCCTTCGGCGGATGGGGCGTGCCGCTCTGGACCGGCAAGCCCGAGCGCACGGCTACCTCGATGCGCTACTTCCTCGACAAGCTGCCGCAGATGCCGCAGGGCACGTTCACCAGCATCAACCTCGGTTTCAGCCCCGACTGCCATCCCACGAGCCACGGCGGCGACGGCCGCCCCTGGGCGAAGGAGGCGGCCAAGCTCTGCCCCGTGCTGACCTGGGACTACAGTGTCACCGAGGGCGAGAGCACCGTCTTCCCCCATTGCCGCATCCGCCGCATCTTCGAGCGCCGCCGCGAGGAGCTGGCTCTCGGCTGCTATTCGGGCGGCATCTGCTACACCATGTCGCCCCGCATCAACTGCCTGAGCATCTTCGCCTGCGCCGAGGCCTGGTGGAACCCCGCGCAAGAGCCGGCCGCCGTGCTCCGCGACTACGGCCGCCTCGTCTTCGGCGATGAGCTGGCCGCCATCGGCCCGCTCCTCGAAGAGTTCGAGGTCATCCCCGACTGGGGCCACTACCCGCCCTTCCCTTACACCCCCCAGCGGCTCGCCAAGGCCATGGCGCAGCTCACGCTGCTCCTCGAGGACGTCAAGCCCGACGCCTCGCCCCGCCTGCCCCTTGCCCCAACGCTAGCCAAGTACCGCCAGAATCTGCTCTTCTTCGCCGAGCTCTTCGGGGGGCTGGCGCAGATCGCCGTGTGGCTCGACGACGCGCTGGCCATTGCGAGGAAGGCGGGCAAAGTGCCCCCCGACCGCAAGACCCTCCTTGCCCTCGAGGAAATCCAGGAGCTGGTCCAGGGCGACCAGGAGTTCGACGGGAAGGCGATGCTTCGGCTCTGCGCGAGGCAGCTCCGCGTGCTTGATGCGCGAGGGCTCAAGAAGAGGTACTGGGACAGGGTGTACGGCATCTACGACGTCATCCCACACCCCGCGGACCCGCGCGCGCAGGGCTCGACGGCAGCCCTCTTCCGCCGTTTCAATGCCGAGCTTGCTATGGCCCGCAAGCCATCGCCCATGGAGAACGCCCTCAAGGCCACGGGCAAGCCATTCCTTCTCGTGGACCTCGGCGACGCGGCGGGCGAGCGAGGCTGGAAGCTCGATGGCTGGGGCGCAAGCGGCGAGTACCAGGGCGAGACCTGGCGTGCCAGCTTCGACGCCCCCGGCACCCTCGCCCGCGACGACTTCGCGGACAAGGGCTACCGCTGGCTCGTCGTCCACCTCACCGAGGGGCCGAAGGGCGACAAGAAGACCATCGCCGTCAACGGCCAGGCCATCGGCGAGTTCATCCGCACCGGCCCGCCCCGCGAGCAGAAGGCCGAATGGTGGGTCACGCGCAGCTACCCGATTCCCGAGGGCCTCCTCAGGCCTGGCAAGCTTGAGATTCGCTTCAGCGGGTTCGGCATTGCCATCGCCGCCGTGGCCCTCTCCGCCGCGCCCATTCGGGCAGAGCAATAGCCGCGCTCCGCGAGCATGGCCCCGCATCCGGGCAAATCGCAGTTGACTTTGCGTTCAGGGAGGGGTACTATGCAGCTACGTGGGTTCATGGGGACTGGAAGTGCCGCGACACCTCACCTTGGGTGGCAGCGATGGCGCACAAGTTCTCGATTCGCAAGACGAAGCGTCTCCGCCCCCTCCTGGCCCGGGCCTATAGGCTGGGCGAGCCGCCGGACCCGAGGGAGTCGCTGGTGGACCGTGTGGTGCTGGCGGTGCTGTGGGCGGACGCGGCGCCGGGGAAGGCGCGGCAGGCCTACGCGAAGCTGGCCGAGGAGTTCGTGGACTGGAATGAGCTGCGAGTGAGCATGACGACGGAGGCCGGGGCCGTGCTGGAGGCATGCGGACTGCCGGCGGTGAAGGCGGCGGCGCTCAAGCGCATCCTGGGCAAGGCGGTGGAGGATTTCTACTGCTTCGACTTCGATGCCCTGAGTGCCCTGTCGCGGGAGAAGCTGCGGACCTGGTTCCTGAGCATCGAGGGGCTGCCACACGGCATCGCGGCATCGGTGCTCTACCACGTGTTCCACTACGATCGGGTGCTGGTGGACGCGGAGATCGCCCGTGTGGTGCGGCGGCTGGGCCTGGCGGCGGAGACGGCGACAGAGGCGGAGGTGGAGGAGGGGCTGGCCGACGTGATTCCCGCGCGCGAGGCACAATTCACCTACGAGGCGCTGCGGCAGCACGCGCTCGCGGTGTGCGTGGCGAAGGGGTTCGACTGCCGGCCCTGCCCGCTGCGCAAGGAGTGCGCGACGGCGCCGGGCCGCATCGCTGAGCTGGAGGCCGCGGCCGAGAAGGCAAGAAAGAAGAAGGCCAAGCCCACGGCGAAGGGGAAGGCGAAGGCGAAGCCTGCGCGCCAGGCCCGGCCCAAGCGCCCCGCGCCGCGGGCCAAGCCCTGAGGACGGAGAGTGACGATGACGATCCTGCGCACGGCGCTGGCCCTTCTTGTGACGGTGGCCATCGCGGCCCAGGCTTCGGCAGGCTCAGGCCGCCCCGAGCCTGTCGAGGGGCGGGCAGGCGAGGAGCCGCCGCTGGCCCAGTGGCGCTTCGAGACGAGCGCCGACGAGTGGGAGTCGCGGGACGCCCGGGTCGCCCGCACCCACGCCAAGGCCGAGGACGGCGGCTACTCGCTCGAGGTCGGCGTGGACTTCCCCCGCCCCGCCTCCGTCTTCCGCAGGGCCAGCTTCGACATTGACCGCGCCGGCTGCATCGTCTACCACGTCTACGTGCCGCCCGAGGCGCCGGAGAACGTCAAGACCGTGCTGTTCCTGAAGGAGAAGGACGGCCTGTGGTTCCAGGGCGCGGGGAGCGTGGAGGTGTTCCGGCGGCTGCCAGGCAGGAAGCACGGGGACTGGGTGCCGTACTCCGACGATGGCTCGCTCTGCCCCGACCAACGGAACAGGGGTGAATGGAACAGGGTGCGCTTGGACGTCAGCCCGTCGAGCCCCTATCTGCGGCCCAGCGCGCACTACCGGCTGTGGGACAGCGTGGTGGCCCACGGGGTCGGGATGAACCAGGCCGGCCAGATCGGGGTGAAGTTCTTCTGCGACGAGGCGTTCAAGGGCGCCCTCTACCTGGACCTCGTGCAGGCGTATCCATTGGAGCCTGAGCGCGAGCCGCTGCGGGTCACCAACTTCCGCGAGAACCGCCTCGAGGTCGGCCGCTACGAGAAGTTCGAGCTCACGTTCGACATCAACCGCAGCGTGACGAACCCCTTCGACCCGGACCATGTGAAGATAGACGCGACGTTCCGCGACCCTCAGGGCAAGAGCGTCATCATCCCGGCCTTCTACTATCAGAACTACGTGCGGCGCATCAAGAACGACCGCGAGGAGCTGGTGCCCGTGGGCGCGGGCACCTGGAAGGTGCGGTTCGCCCCGACGGTGGAGGGCGCCTACACCTACTACCTTACGGTGAGCTACACACCTGGCCGCCCGCGCGGCGGCAAGCCCGGCCCACCGCTAGTCACCGGCAAGCGCTCGTTCCGATGCGTCCCCTCCTCCCGCAAGGGCTTCATCCGCGTGTGCAAGAAGGACCCCAACTACTTCGCCTTCGACAACGGCGAGTGGTTCTACCCCATCGGCCACAACGTCCACTCCCCCTACGACGACACGCCGCGCGCCGTGGGCATCCAGCAGGCCCTCGGCGCCGACATCCTGCCGGACCACGGGACGTATAACTACGACCACATCTTCAAGAAGATGGCCGACAATGGGGAGAACCTGGCCGAGGTGTGGATGTGCTCCTGGTGGCTCGGCCTCGAATGGGTGAAGGACTGGCGCAACTACAACGGCCTCACCCGCTACAACCTCCACTCCGCCTGGCGCCTCGACTACCTGCTCGAACTTGCCGAGCGGCACGACCTCTACTTCAACCTCGTGATAGACAACCACGGCAAGACCTCGACCTGGTGCGACCCCGAGTGGGAGGACAACCCCTACAACGAGCTGAACGGGGGGTTCCTGGCCAGCCCCGAGGACTACTTCCGCAACCCCATCGCCAAGGAGAACCACAAGAAGCTCCTCCGCTACCTCATCGCCCGCTGGGGCTACAACCTCCGTATCCTCGGCTTCGAGCTCTGGAGCGAGATTGACCTGGTGGGCGACTCCTGGAACTTCCACGCCGACGCCGTGACCTGCGCCCCCAAGGTCCAGTGGCACCGCGAAATGTCCGAATACCTTCAGCAGCTCGACCCCTGGGCCCATCCCGTCAGCACCCACTGGTCCACCAACCACGGCCGCATCCAGTCCTCCATCGCCAGCCTCCCCGGCATCCACTACCTGGCGACCGACATCTACACCATGCCCCTCATCAAGTTCGTCCTCACCACCGCCCAGTGCGGCAACGCCTATGGCAAGCCGATCATCGTCACCGAGTACGGCGGCCACGGGCCGTTCGGCTCCCACCACGCCATCCTGCGCGCCCACCTCCACGCCGGCATCTGGTCCACCTACATGACCCACACGGCCGGCACCCCGCTCCTCTGGTGGTTCCAGTTCATCGAGAGCGACGACCAGTACTGGAACTTCAAGGCCCTGGCCGCCTACCACAAGGGCGAGGAGCGGCGGGGAGAGGGCCTTGTGACCCGCGTGCTCACGGCCGACAGCTTCCCCAGCCCGCACCACGACCTGGCCGCCCTGGCCCTCCAGGGCCAGTCGAAGGCCTACGTGTGGGTCTACTCCACCAGTGCGATGGAGCGCATGCCCAGCCCCCAGATGGCCCCGCGGTTCAAGGACATCTCGCTCCGCCTCACGGGCCTGAACCCCGGCAAGTACCGCGTCGAGGTGTGGGACACCTACAAGGGCGGGCTGATTGGCCAGCCCAGCGAGCTCGCCACCGTGGGCAGCTCGCTCACCATTCCGCTGCCCGAGTTCCGCACCGACTGCGCTCTCAAGGTTAAGCCCCAATGACACGCCTTTTGCTTTTTGCCTTTTGCCTTTTGCCTTGCGCTCTCCCGGCTCCGGCGGCCGACGCCCCCGCGCCGGCCCCGAAGGCGAGCGCCCGCGAGGAGCTGCTGGCGCTGCGCGCCAGCCTGGCCGCGCAGCGCTCCCACGGGCGGGCTGGCGGCTGGGCCGCCGAGCTGAACTTCGCCGCGGCCCACAAGAACGAGCCGGAGCTCGCCGCCGAGGTGATGTACGACGTGGCCCTCGCCCAGCGGGAGTCCGAGCGCCTGACCGGCACGAAGACGCTCGAGGCCCTCCTCGAGGCCTTCCCCACCACCCAGCCCTGGGCCGCCCTGGCCACCTACGAGCTGGCCCGGGCCTGCGCCGACCGCTCGACGACCCAGCCCAAGGCCATCGAGTGCTACGAGAAGTTCCTGAAGATGGACCTGAAGGACCCCGTGCGGCGCGCCGAGGCGACGATTGGCCTGGCCCGCCTGCACCAGGCCGCAGGCAAGCACGCTGAGGCCCTGGCCGGCTACAGGGCCTTCCTCGCCCAGTTCCCCGACCGGCCCCGCCAATGCGCCGAGGCCCTGGGCGCCATCGGCCTCGTCCTCATCGAGCAGAAGCAGCCCAAAGAGGCATTCACCTGCTACGAGCGCCTTGCGAAGGAGTATCCGTGGGAGGTCGAGCAGCGCCGCGGCCTTCTCCTGGCCATCGCCCAGGCGCTGCGGACCGCCGAGGACTCCGAGGCCGCAGTGCCTGCCTATGAGAAGCTGCTTCAAGAGCTGCCCAAAGCCGACCAGCGCCGGCCCCAGGCCTTCATGGGCCTGGCCATGCTCTACATCCAGAAGGGCGACACGGTGAAGGCCGCCGACATCTACCGCCGCATGGCCACCGACCGCGTGCTCGGCCCATCCTACCGCGCCTCGGCCTACCGCCAGCTCTTCGACCTCCAGCGCCGTGTGGGCGAAAGCGCCGGCGTCATTCGCCTCGCCTACGACATCATCGCCGCACAGCCCAGCGCCATCCTACAGTCGGGCAACGTCATGGGCGAGCTGGTGGACGCCCTGGTGAACGAGGGGCGGGTGGACGAGGCTCTGGCGATGGCCAAAGCCCAGTTCCGCCTCGCCTACCTCGGCGCCGCCACCGCCCCGCCCTCCAGCGGGTCCGGCAGCACCGGCTGGGCCGCCGTGAGCCAGGACGCCATCTTCGCCGTCGTCCGCGCCCTCAAGGCCAAGGAGGGCAGCCTGCGCGTCGCCAGCCAGTTCATCACCTTCGTCGAGAACGGCCCCGAAGGCCCCGACGGCAAGGCCGGCACGGCCGACGACATTGCCGACCCCACGGCCGGCTACGCGCTGCCCCCCGACCCCGAGCGCGACAAGGCATTCGCCGCCGCCGCCCAGCGCTTCGTCGCTGACCCCCACGAACTGGGCTTCCTCTATCTGTGCTGGGACAGGCCGAACGACGCGCTCCGCGCCTTCCGCCGCTACTACCTCGACTGCGGCGAGGCCGCCAAGCTCCAGCGCGCCGCCGCCCTGCTCGCCCACGCCATGCGCGCCCTGGGCCGCCCAGAGGCCGAGGTGGACGCCTTCTTCGACTTCCAGAACCTCGGCCCGAACGGCAAGGACGGCAAGCCCGGGACGAAGGATGACCTGAAGGACCCAATCTTGGCCTTACCCAAATGACTGACAGAGCTGCCCGCCGCTGCTTATTTCGTTTCTGTTGCGGAAAGCCAAGACTGCCTGAAGGCAGGACTCCAAACAAGGAACGAACGCGTTCGGAGTCCTGGCTTCAGCCAGTCTTTGGCTTCCGAGCACGACCCGAGTTCGGCGAATTCGGCTTTCCGCAACAGAAACTATTTCGGATTTCGGATTCCGGATTCCGGATTTCAATCCGCAATCTGCAATCCGCAATCTGCAATCTCGTCCTCCTCCTCGCTGCCCCGTGCGCGCTGGGCGCAGCCCCAAGGCCCTCCGGCGACCCCCTGGCCGACGCGAGCACTGCGGCCTACAAGCGCCAGTACGTCGAGGCCATCGCCAAGGCCATGTCGGTCGCCGGCGCCGCCGACGAGAAGCCCGAGCGGCGCGGCAAGGCATTCGCCCTCGCCGCCCAGTGCTACACCGATATGGGCTGCCACCGCCTCGCCATCGCCACGTACCGCCAGGCCCTGGCTGCGCTGGGGCCCACCCACCCCGAGGCCGTCGCCGCCTGGGGCCGCATCGCGGAGGTGCTGGTCAGCCGCGGGGACTACCACGAGGCGATCACCCACCTGGAGAAGGCGACCGGCGAGCTCGACCTGGCGAAGCTCCCCCCGGAGGTCCGCGTCAAGCTCCTCAGCGACCTGGCCGCCTGCCGCGAGCAAGTAGGCCAGGTGAATGGAGCGCTCGCCGCCTACGAGGCCCTCTTCACCGCCGCCCAGAAGGGCGACGCCGTCGGCCCCGCCGTCGCCAAGGCGGCCCGCCTCTACGCCGAGCTCCACCGCTTCGACAAGGCCATCGCTTGCCTCGAACGCCTCTACGGCAAGCTCGAAAGCGACACCGTGGTCACGGAAGCGGCCAAGGCCTACCAGGACCTTGCCCAGAAGCTCCCCACCGTGGGGCGGACCGCCGAGGCCGACGCCCTCGACCGCAGGATCATCACCCTCTTCGCCCGCAAGGAGCCGTATGCGGCCAAGGGCGCCCTGCTCCGCCTCCTCGGCGGCGAGGACGACGCCGCGACCCTCAAGCTGGCCGGGACCCTCCAGGAGGGCGAGCTGCGCCTCCTGGCCCAGGACGACGCCCTCGCCATCCTCCTGCCCGCGGCCCTGCGCCTGGGCCGCACGGGCGAACTCGTCGCACTCCTCACCCGCGCCATGCTCGCTGAGCCACTCGACGAGACGACCGCCCTCGCCTGCTCCGCCGCCATCGTCGAGCTGCGCCTGCGCGAGGGCCGCTTCGACGACGCACTCGCCGCCGCCTACGGCGCCTACGCCGCCAACGGCTTCGCCAGCTACGTCACCGCACAGAGCTTCGGCCGCGCCGTGGACCTCGTGACCGACGCGCTCCGCGCGCGCGACGGCCACCTCGTCTCCGGCAACAGCTTCCGCCTCCTCCAGGCCCACGGCCCCGCCGGCCCTGACCGCAAGGCCGGCACCCCCGACGACGTGCCCAACCCCCTCGCCAGCCTGGCCCCCAAGCCCGACCCCGAGCGCGACAAGCTCTTCGAGGCCGCCATTGCCCACTGGGCGAAGAAGCCCAAGAGCGTCGCAGCCCACCGCGCCCGCGCCTGGGTCTACCTCCTCTGGGGCAAGCCTAAGAATGCCCTCGCGGAGTTCAAGCGCGCCTTTGCCCTCTGCTCCCTCGAGACCACCGAGCTCACCCGCGCCGCCCAGGACATCGCTCTCGGCCTCAAGGCCCTCCACGCCACCCCCATTGGCATGGAGGCATTCGCCGACTTCCAGCGCTACGGCCCCAACGGCCCCGACGGCAAGCCCAAGACCCCCGACGACCTCAAGGACCCGCTTGAGGGGCTGTAGCCGCGGCGTTCCCGGTCTTCAATCTGGGATTTGGAATCTGGAATCTGGGATTGAACTCGGCAATCGGCAATCGGCAATCGGCAATGGCCGTCCTTGTGCTCTTCGCGGCCATTGCCCTCGGCGACCCGACGGAGGACCTGCGCGCCGCCGCGGGCGCGCTCGAACGGCGCGACCTGCCTGCCGCCGAGGCCGCCTTCCGCCGAGCCGTCGAGGACGCCGCCGCCACCCCACAGCAACAGGCCCAGGCCCTCGACGGATTGACGGCGACCGCCATCGAGCGCGGCGCCGCCGCCGAGCTCGTCGCCTACCTCGAACAGCGCCGGGCCGCCGACCCCAAGGACCGCTACGGCACGCTCCTCGCCGCGCTCGTCCGCGCCTGCAAGGCTCGCGACGGCCACTTCCACGGCATCATCCCCGCCCTCGAAAAGGAGACCAGCGCCTCCAACTACTCGGCCCGCCGCCTCCTCGGCGATGTCCAGGGCGCCTGCGCCTCCTTCGGCAAGGGGGTAAAGCGCCTCGAAACCGAGTTCTCCCTCGCCGCCTACCAGCGAGGCCGCGAGGCCACACGGCCCCGCTGGACCCGCGACCGCTCCTCGCGCGCGCCCGTCCTGCCCGCCGTTCCCGCCCCCGGGCGGCCCGAGTTCCAGGCCCAGCTCGAAACCATCGCCCCGCCGCCCCGTGTCAGGCTCAAGTCCTCCGCCGCCCCTGTGCGCGTCCCGCCCCCGCAGCCGCTCCGCGTCGTGAGCACGGCGCCCCTTTCGGTCGCCAAGCCCTACGCCTGGCCGCGGCCCTCGTCGGCGCGCCTCGCCGTTGCGCTCTTCAGCCAGGCCTACCAGAAGGCCACCGAGCTCGCCGGCCAGGGCCTCGTGGACAGCGCGAAGGCGGAATACGCCACGCTCATGCAGCTCTTCCCCGACACGCCTCAGGCCCAACAGGCCGCCCGCTACGCCCTGGGCCTCTTCACCCGCGACCGCGCGCTCGCCCAGGGCGGCGACCCCCTCGGGGCGTACCTCCAGTGGGTCCGCGCCGTCCTCGGCCCCAAGGGCTCCGACTTCGCCGAGCACATCGCCTTCCGCAGCCTCGCCGACGACGCCGACCCCGCCATCCTTGCCCGCGAGGCCGAGGTCTTCCTCAAGCGATACCCCGACTCCAAGTACGCCCCCAGCGTCCGCCTCCAGCTCGCCGTGGCACTCGACCGCACGGGCGCCACGCCGCGCGCCATCGAGGTCCTCAAGCCCCTCGCCGCTCCGCTCGACGACCCGCTCCGCGTCCGAGCCGCACACGTGCTGGCCTGGCTCTACCTCTTCCAGGGCGAGGGCGCCGCCGCACGCGGCGTGCTCGAGGGCCTTGCCGCCCAGACCCTCAGCGGCGAGGTCGCCGCCGACGCCCGCCGCATCCTCCAGGCCATGGCCGCTACCCCCCTCCCTAAGCTCGCCTTTGCCGAAGTCGTCGGCGCAGGCGACCCCGACGACGTGTTGGCCGCCCGCATCCTCGGACTCGCCGACCAGCTCTTCGAGAAGGGCGACGGCGAGCGGGCGATGGACCTCTACGAACTCTACCTACGGACCGCCCGCGAGTCCCAGGGCTTCTACGCCGCCCGCGAGCGCATCTACCGCATCAAGCGCACAGGGAGGGCCGACGAACAGTGATTGCCGATTTCCGATTTCCGATTTCCGATCTCAGCCGAGTGGGCCTCAGGCTGCAGACCATCGGCTCTCTGCTTCCCCGGTGTCTGAAATCGGCAATCGGCAATCGGCAATCGGCAATCGCCCTTCTCTGCCTTGCCGCCCTGTGCGGCAGGGGCCTTCGAGCAGCCGAGCCGGCCCCTGCCAAGGAGCAGGAGCCCACAGCCGCCGCCCGCGCCATCGCCACCCTCGAAGGCCGGCTCGCCGAGCTGCACAAGGAGGGCACGGGCCTCGCCCTCCGCGAGCGCTACGAGGCCCTCCAAGCCGACGCCGCTGCCGTCCTCGAAGCCCACCCCGCCGACCCGGCCTCGGTCCGCGCTCACTGGCTCATCGCCCGCTGCTGCGAGGCCCTCGGCAAGCACCCCGAAAAGGAGGCCGCCTTCGAGCGCTACATAGACGCCCTCTTCGCCGCCGCGAAAGACCGGGCCGCCGCCGAACTGCGCTCCGAAATCGAGGCCCTCGTCGCCCGACGCGAGCTCTTCGCCGCCACGAAGCTCCTGCGCCTCATGCTCGCCAAGTTCCCCGACGGCTCCGAGGCCGCCTGGGCGCTCTACCGCCTGGGCGCCTGCTATCTCCTGATGGACCACTTCGCCGACGCGGCGACCGCCTTCGGCGAGGTGCTCGAACGCTGGCCCGATGGCCCCGCCGCCGTCCAGGCACGCCTCCGCATCGCACGCGCCAACCTGGCCCAGCGCAAGGCCGCCGACACCGCGGCCTCCCTCGCCGACTTCCTCGCCAAACACCCCGACCCCCCGATGCGCGACGCGCTCCTCTTCGACCTCGCCACCGCCCACTACCTCGCCCGCGACTACTACAACGCCCTCGTCGCCTTCCAGCGCCTCGTCCGAGAGGCGCCAAGCTCCCCCTACGTCCCCATCGCCCGAGCCGCCGTCGCTAAGCTCCGCGCCGACACCCTCAACCGCCTCAGCCTCCGCGAGCGCGACAACGACAGGTAGCATGCCCAAACACGCCATCCTCTCCGATGTCCATGCCAACCTCGAGGCCCTCCAGGCCGTCTACCGCGACTTCGCCCGCCTCGACGGCCTCCGCAGCATCGTCTCCCTCGGCGACCTCGTCGGCTACGGCCCAAACCCCGCCGAGGTCATCGCCGGCCTCAACTCCCTCGCCAAAAAGGGCTACTCAGTCCAATACTGCATGGGCAACCACGACGCCGCCGTCCTCGGCCACTACGAGTTCGTGGACTTCCATGACCCCGCCGACGCTGAGTTCCTGGCCACCCACGCCGGCCTCAAGGACTTCGCGGCCCTCGCTCGCCAGTACCAGGACCCCAAGACGCGCAAGTACGTCTCTGTCACCGCCAACGCCAAGGCCTCTACCCTCTGGACCCGCGCGCACCTGGCCGAGCCCTACCGCCAGTTCCTTGCCCAGCAGAGCAAGGACCACCTCTTCCTCGGCACCGGCGTCCTCTGCGTCCACGGCTCGCCGCGCGACCCGCTGTTCGGCTACATCTTGAGCGGCCGCCGCGCCCAGAAGGCCCTCGAGGCCCCCCTGATGACAGGCGTCGGCCTCTGCTTCATCGGCCACACCCACCTCCCAAGCATCTGGCAGCTCCGCTCCGACCAACTCGTCCGATTCGCCGGCAACGTCATCTGCATGGAGCCGCCCCGCCTCTCGGGCGGGCCGAAGATGACGCTCGACCTCGAGGCCACCATCACACTCGTCAACGTCGGCGCCGTCGGCCAGCCCCGCGACCGCAATCCTGCTGCCTCCTACGCCATCTACGACGACGAGGCGCACACCGTCGAGCTCCGCCGCGTCCCCTACGACGTCGCCGCCACCCGCGCCAAAATCCTCGCCTCCGGCCTCCCCCCTGCCCTCGCCGACAAGCTGGACGCCGCCGACGCCGAGCGCGGCGTCGCCGAACCCCACGCCGATGAATGACAGGGGGATGATTGGATGGGTGGATGAATGGATGACTGCCTCACACCCATCCAACCATCCACCCATCCACTCATCCAACTGGTGGACACCCACGCCCATCTCACCGACCCCCAGTTGGCGGGCGACGAGGCGGCGATCCTCGCCCGCGCCGCGGCAGCAGGCGTGGCCGCCATCGTGGACGTGGGGACCGACCTGGCAACGAGCCGCGCCGCCATCCACCGGGCGCAGCAATACCGCAACGTCGTCGCCAACGTGGGCATCCACCCCCACGAAGCCAAGACGGCGGACGACGCGGCCTTCGCCGAACTGCGCTGCCTCGCCACCCAGCCGCAGGTCGTGGCCATCGGCGAGTGTGGCCTCGACTACTTCCGCGACCACAGTCCGCGCGACATCCAGCGCCGCGTCTTCGCATGCCAACTGGCCATGGCAAAGGAACTGGGCATCCCCGCCGTCATCCACTGCCGCGACGCCTATCCCGACTGCCTCGACATCGTTGCCGCCGAGCTGGGGGTCGAGCCTCGCGGCGTCCTTCACTGCTTCCTGGGCGACGCCGCGGCGGCCCGGCGGGCGCTCGACCTTGGCCTCCACCTCGGCATCGGCGGGGGCCTCACCCGCCAGGAAGCGCTCCGCCCCGTCGTCGCCGCGCTCCCCCTCGACCGCCTCCTCGTCGAGACCGATTGCCCCTACCAGACGCCTCGTCCGCGGCGTGGCCGCAACGAACCCGCCTTCGTCCGCCTCGTCGCCGAGTGCCTTGCTGCCACCCTCGGCCTCCCCCTCGACCGCGTGGCCGAGGCCACCACCGCGAACGCCTGCCATCTCCTCGCCCTCCCTCTCGCCCAATTGTAAAAAAGACACCCGCTGTCTTTTTCGGGCCATTCATCGCGGTCAGCATCGTAAGTGCCATATTCTGCTGTGGTTACGCTTGCTGAGGCTGGTGAGACTAGGAAAAAGACAGCGGGTGTCTTTTCTTAACGGGAGGGCCGCGCTCAGGATCGGGGGGTCACGAAGAGACCGACTTCTTGACGGAGACGAGTTGGCGCGCTAGTATCAGACGGCGAGGGGGCCTCTTCGGGTTGCTTCTCGGAGCTCCGCATGAGCCTCAGGGAGGACGGCACGGCCGATGTGGAGTACCGTATCCCGATCACCTCCCGCAAATGGAAGAGGGCGACGTCGTTCTTCTGCAAGCTTCACCCGCCTCCCAGCACGTTGGGGGGAAGGAACCTGAAGTTGCAGATCGTAGCCGGGGACGTGGCGGGGAAGCTGGGGGTGGGTGTGACGGTTGGCTACGTGACGGTGAGGGACCTGGATCTGCATTGGCAGACCAGGTATCCCTTTGTCACAACGAAAGCCGGCTTGCAAGGCGGGGTGTCGGCGGTACCGGACACGACCGACTGGCATTCGGTAGGGTTGGCTGGAGGATGCCCAAACTGGGCCGGGTCAGAGATCAGCCTATATAGCCGAGGCGCCCAGGCCGCCATTATCGAGGTCGGGTCGAAGCTGGAGTTTGGGATCGCCCTTCCGAACGGAGAGAGCGTACACATCGAGGAAGAGAGTTGGTTCAACTTCACTTGGCCGGCGGCGGGGGTGGACGTCAGCTCGTTCGGCGTCGGGAAACTCGGCGATCCGGTGCTGAGCAAGCCGTATCTTGGGAGTTAGAAGAAGACTTGACACGCACTATGTGGGTGCGAGGCCGTGGGCGAGGATGGCCTCGGCGAGGGCGAGGTCCTCGGGGGTGGTGATCTTGAGGTTGAGGTTGGAGCCGGGGACGATGGCGACGGGGTGGCCGAGGCGCTCGACGAGCTGGGCGTCGTCGGTGGCCTCGGACTGTGGGCCGGGCACAGCCGAGGGCGGCTGTGCCACATCGGCGGCGGCGTAGGCGTCGAGGATGAGTTGGCGGCGGAAGACCTGGGGGGTCTGGGCGCACCAGAGGCCGCAGCGGTCCACCGTGGCCGTGATGAGGCCATCGGCGCCGCGCTTGACGGTGGGCTTCATGGGCGTGGCGACGATGGCGGCGCCCGTGGCCTCGGCGGCGTCGAGGGCGCCGGCGATGGCGGCAGGGGCGACGAAGGGGCGGACGGCGTCGTGGATGGCGACGAGGTAGTCGGCAGACGGCAGAGGGCGGACGGCAGAGGGGAGACGGCAGACGGCAGACGGGAGAGGGCGCAGGCGCGCGAGGCCGGCGCGGACGGAGTCCTGCCGCCGTGCGCCCCCTGCGACCAGGTCGGTCACGCGGTAGGTCTTCTGCAGCAGCGCTCCCCATTGGGACTCGATGATGCCCAGGTCGTCGGGGTGGGCGACGATGATGGTCTGGCAGATGCGCTGGCGGAAGGGGAGGAAGCGGTCGAGGGTGTGGAGGAGGATGGGCTTGCCGGCCAGCAGAAGCAGTGTCTTGCGGGTGCCCATGCGGGCGCCGATGCCGGCCGCGGGGAGGAGCAGCGCGAAGGGGGTCACTGGGCGAGCTTTCCAAAGATGATGCGGCCGGTGCTGCGCTGGAGGTAGCGGATGACCTCGACCTTGACGTCGGTGCCGATGAGCTTGTCAGCGTTCTCGACGACGACCATGCTGCCGTCGTCGAGGTAGCCGACGGCTTGCCTGGGCTCTTCGCCGCGGCGGTCGAGATGGATTTCGATGGTCTCGCCCCTGGCGACGGCGGGCCGGAGGGCGGTGGCGATCTCGTGGAGGTTGATGACCTTGATGTCCTGCGCGCGAGCCACGCGGGTGAGGTTGCCGTCGGTGGTGCACAGATAGGCGTCGAGCTCGCGGGCCAGCTCGACGAGGCGGTGGTCCACCGGCTCGTCGCTGCCCTCGGGGGTTTCGTAGATCGAGACGTCGGCCTCCCGGGTGCGCTGGAGCTGGCTGACGGTGTTGAGTCCGCGCTGGCCGCGCGTGCGCTTGGCGCGGTCGGCGGAGTCGGCCAGGGCCTGCAACTCGGCAAGGACGAAGCCTGGGATGTAGAGGGGGCTATCGAAGGCCCCCGTGCGGCAGAGCTCGAGGACCCGCCCGTCCACGAGCACGCTGGTGTCGAGGAGGAGGGCTCGGGGGCCTTTGCGCACCTTCTTGAACTCGACGTATGGGATGACGAAGCGGAAGCGGTCACGGGTTCGGAAGACGATGATGGTGCAGAGGTAGCACATCATGGCGGTGAGGATGATGCGCATGGCGGTGGTCTTCTCGGCGGCGAGCGGGTCGCCCGGCTCGGCGGGCAGCACCAGGGTGGCGATGTTCGCCGCCAGGTTGGCCAGCACGATGCCCACGGCGATGCCGAAGACGATGGCGAGGAGGTTGGCGACCGACTCCTTGCCGGTGTAGACGGCTTCGAGGATGAGGACGACGACGAAGACGGCGACGCCGAGGAGGAGGCCGTCGAGGGTGTCGAACTCGGCCAGGCGTGCGGCCTGCCAGCCTGCGCCCGCGCAGATGAGGAGGAAGAAGGCGCGAAGGAACCAGAGGCCCATGGCTTATCTCCCAACCGATGGCACGATGCGGGTGACTTCGGCATAGGGGATTTCTACGAGGCCGGCGTCGGTCTGGACGACGACAGGGTGCGCCTCGCCGCCGATGGAGACGAGGCGGCCGGTGACGGGCGAGCCGCCGCGGCGGTGGATGAGGAAGACGGTCTGTGACGGCTTGGGCCGTGGCGGCGGGCCTGGGCGCAGGAGCAGGAGGAGGGCCGCGACGAGCGCCAGCGCGGCGACGGCCCCCGCCGCCACGAGGTGCCAGCCCTTGCGGCCCGAGGCGGGGAGCGTGGCCCCCGTGGGTGGTTCGCTCCCGCCGAGGGGCAGGGTGGAGGTGGAGGGGGCCTCGGCTGGCAGGGTGGGGGTGGTGGCCGCGGGCGAGAAGTCCGCGGCCATGGTGGGCGCCGCGGCGAGGCCGGCCGCGGCCAACTCGGCCAGTTCGTGGGTCGAGGCGACCGCGAGCAGGTCGGCGGCGAGGGCGCGCACGCTGGGGTAGCGTTCGGCGGGCCGCTTCGCCGTCGCCCGCGCGATGATCGCGTCCAGCGCTGCCGGCAGGCCGGGCACGAGGGCGGACGCCGACGGCACAGGGCGCTCGATTTGCTGGCGCAGCGTGGCGAAGGCCGAGTTGCCCTGGAAGGGGGCGCGCCCGGTGACAAGCTCGAAGAGGATGACGCCCAGGGCATAGATGTCGCTGCGGAAATCCGCGTCCTGCCCCTCGGCCAGTTCGGGGGCCATGTACTCGGGCGTGCCGATGAGCGTGTTGTCGGTCGTCACGCTGCGGTCGTGGCGCGGCTTGGCCAGGCCGAAGTCGGTCAGGATGGCGCGCTGGTCCTCATCTATCATGATGTTGGCGGGCTTGAGGTCGCGGTGGACGATTCCCGCGCCGTGCACCTTATCGAGCGCGGCGAGCACTTGTCCGAGGATTCGGACGGCGGTAGGCACGGGCAGCGGGCCGGCGCGGCGCAGGATGTCGGCCACGCTCTGCCCCCTCAAGTACTCCATGGCGATGAAGTGCCGTCCGGCGTCCTCGCCGACGGCGTAGACGTGGACGAGGTTGGGGTGGCGGATGCGGGCCAGGCTGGTGGCCTCGCGCTGGAAGCGGGCCACGTACTCGGGGTCGGCGGCAAGCGTCGGAGCCAGCACCTTGAGGGCCACCTGCCGCTTCAGCGTGGGGTCCACCGCCAGGTACACGGCGCCCATGCCTCCCTTGCCGAGGAGGCGCTGGATGATGTAGATGCCGAGCTTCTGGGGTTGGGCGCTGGCGGTGTCGTTCATTGCCTCTCGATTCCTGAATCGTCCTCGTCCCTCGTCCTCGTCCCTCGTCCTCGATCCCCCTCCTCCGATAGCGAGAAGAGCGAGGACGAGGAGGAGGGACGAGGACGAGGACGATTGAAGAGCATGGTCAGACCCCGCGGCCTACAGCTCTAGCCCATACGTCTTCAGCTTTGCGTACAGGGTCGAGCGGTCAATGCCGAGAATGTGCGCAGCCTCCTTCTTGTTGCCTGCGGTGTGGCGCAGGACGCGCTGGATGTGCTCGCGCTCGATGTCAGCAATCGAGGTGAGGGGGCTGGTCGCGGCCACAGGCAGGACGCCTGTGCCACCGATGAGTGCCAAGGGGAGGTCGGCCGGCTCGATGACGGGCTTGTCGGAGAGGGCGACGAGGCGCTCGATGACGTTGCGGAGCTCGCGGACGTTCCCCGGCCACGGGTGCTTGCGCAGGGCCTCGCGGGCGGTCTCGGAGAGCTGGACGCCGCGCCTGCCACACTTGCGGCAGTAGTGGGCGAGGAAGTGGTCGGACAGGGCGTCGAGGTCCTCGGGGTGGTCGCGCAGCGGCGGGAGGGTGCAGGTGAGGATGTTGAGGCGGTAGAAGAGGTCTTGTCGGAACTTGCCGGCCTCGACGAGGGCGGGGAGGTCCTTGTTCGTGGCGGCGACGACACGGGCGTGGGAGGTGCGGTCCCGGCTGTCGCCTACGCGGCGGAACTCGCCGGTCTCGAGCACGCGGAGGAGCTTGGCCTGGCTGGCCGGCGGCATCTCGGCCACCTCGTCGAGGAAGAGGGTGCCGGCGTCGGCCAGCTCGAAGCGCCCGGCGCGGTCCTCGACGGCACCCGTGAAGGCCCCCTTCACGTGGCCGAACAGCTCGCTCTCGAGGAGTGTCTCGGCGATGGCGGCGCAGTTGAGGGCCTCGAACGGCCCCTTGGCCCGCGGGCCGGAGTAGTGGATGGCGCGGGCGACGAGCTCCTTGCCCGTGCCGCTCTCGCCGATGAGGAGGACGCCGGAGTCGAGGGGGGCCGCCTTCTGGATGAAGTCGTAGACCGCCTGGAGCTTCGGGCTGTCGCCGATGAGCTGGTACTGGCCGCGCACCTCGCGTTCGAGGGTCTGGCACTCGCGGCGCAGGCCCTCCGCGGCGCGGATGTTCTGGAGGGCGACCACCGTGGGCAGGGCGAGGGCGGTGAGGAGCTCCAGGTCGGTGCGGGTGAAGGGCTCTGCCTCGCCGATGCGGTCGGCGTAGGCGGCGCCCAGCACGTCGTCGCCGCTGCGGAGTGGGACGCACATGGCCGTGGCGATACGGTTGAGCTGGATGCTGGGGCTGTGGCGGAAGCGCTCGTCCTCGGCCGGGGCGTGGCTGAGGACCGAGAGGCGCTCGGTGAAGGCGAACTCGATGATCGTGCGGCTCACGGGCACGGCGGCCAGCTTGCGGTCGAAGGCCGAGTCCTCGCGCAGCCAGTGGCGGTGCTCGCCGGTCGCGGGGTCCACCAGGATGGGCACCACGCGGTCGGGCTCCACCGCCTCGCGGGCGGCGTCCACTAGGGCGTCGAGGAGCTGGGCCAGGGCCTTCGCCTGCGAGGCGAGGGTGGAGTAGCGGAAGAGGGTGATCAGCCCGTCGTTGGCGCGGGCCAGCTCATCGGTCGAGTGGGGCACTTGGCGGCGGGTGAGGAGGCGGATGCGGTCGCCGACGACGGTTTCGGCGATGGTGGGGCGGACCCAGGCGTCGTCCTCGGGGGGCAGCTCGGCGCGGCCCTCGTCGTCGGCCACGAATAGGAAGGTGGTCCCGCCCACCTGAATCTCGTCGAGTGACACGAGCGTGCGCGTCTCCGTGCGCGTGCCGTTGACGAGTGTGCCGTTGCGGCTGCCCAGGTCGGCGAGGGTCCAGGCCTCGCCCTCGCGTGCGATGCGGGCGTGGCGGCGCGATGCCTTCTCGTCGGGCACCACGACCTCGCACGCCAGGTCGCGCCCGAGCACGGCCGCCTGGCCCGAGAGCTCGAAGATGGTGCCCTTGCTAGGGCCGGACTGGACGATCAACTTGGCCATTGTGGGACCCCGAAGGGGATGAATGGATGATTGGATGGGTGGATGAATGTCAGAGAAGAGCAGGTCTTCTCCATCCGTTTCGTCACCCATCCATTCATCCAACCCTCCATTCATCCTTCCTGTGTTTCACACCCGCTCGAATGGATAGAAGAGCTTCTTGTATTCATCCTGGGCGTATCGGTCGGTCATGCCGGCGATGTAGTCGCCAATGGCGCGGTAGAGGCCCTCCTGGTCGGCGGTGGCGCGATACTCGTCGGGGAGCTGGCGCGGGTCGGCCAGGTATGCCTGAAAGAGCTCGCGGACGAAACGCTTGGCCTTGCTGGTCATGCGGGCCACGCGGTAGTGGCGGTAGAGCTTCTCTTGGAGGAAGCCCTCCAGCTCGGCCTTGCGGCGCTCGACCGTGGGGCTGAAGGCGAAGAGGCGCCGCTCGGCGTGCCGCACGCCGTCGGCGCTCCCGATGCCCAGCTCGGCGATGCGCGCGAGCGTGGTCTCAACCAGGTCAGTCACCTGGTCGTTTATGAGGCGGATGATCACCTGGCGGTCGTGGAGGCATTCGGGCAGGCCGGGCTGCTGGCGCTCGACGGCCTGTGCTGCGACGCGCCAGGCCTCGGCCTCCGCCAGCTCGGGCCGCCGCAGCAGGTGGGCTGTCAGCCCGTCGTCTATGTCGTGGTTGTTGTAGGCCACCTCGTCGGCCACCTCGACCGCCTGGGCCTCAAGGAGGGGCTGGACGCCATCGTCGAACTCAGGCACGGTGGGCCGGTCGTGGCGTGTGGTGTGCTTGGCCATCGCCTCGCGCACCTCCCAGGAGAGATTCAGCCCTGGGAAGGTGGGGTAGCGGCGCTCGAGGTGGTCCACGACGCGGAGGCCGTGGCGGTTGTGCTCGAAGCCGCCGTGGCCATCCATCTGGGCGGCCAGTTCCTCCTCGCCCGAGTGGCCGAAGGGGGTGTGGCCCAGGTCGTGGGCCAGGGCGATGGCCTCGGCCAGGTCCTCGTTGAGGCCCATGATGCGGGCGATGGTGCGCGCGATCTGCGACACCTCGAGGGTGTGGGTGAGGCGGGTGCGGTAGTAGTCGCCCTCGTGGTTCACGAAGACCTGGGTCTTGTATTCAAGGCGGCGGAAGGCTGTGGAGTGGACGATGCGGTCGCGGTCGCGCTGGTAGACGGTTCGGAGGGGGTGTTCGGGCTCGGGGTGTCGGCGGCCGCGGCTGTCGCGGCTGCGGGCCGCGTAGGGCGCGAGAATCTCCGCCTCGCGCGCCTCCGCTGTCTCGCGGCCCACCAAGCCAGGCCAGGTTGTCGCCAACACTGCGGTCATTCCACACGATCCTTCTTCATCCGGGCTCGCGGTAATCCCCGGCTCCCACCCTCACCCTGCCCTCTCCCTGGAAGGGAGAGGGGTCAAACACCCCCCTCCCTCTCAGGGAGGGGGTAAGGGGAGGGTCGGACGCCACAGGGCACCGGGCAACCCCCATGCCCCCCGCTCAGCCTGTCAATTGCTCCCGAAGCACCTTGTAGAGGGCCTCAAGGGACTGCACGATCACCTTCGTGCCGCCGAGGACGGGCATGAAACTCGTGTCGCCGTTCCACCGCGGCACGATGTGGATGTGGAGATGTCCCGGCACGCCGGCGCCCGCGCAGGTGCCGAGGTTGATACCGATGTTGAAGCCGTGGGGGTTGATCGCCTTGGCCAGGAGCAGTTGCGTGTCGCGGGTCAGACGCATCAGCTCGGCCAGCTCAACGTCGTCGAGCGCCGCCAGGTCGGCCTTGTGGGCGTTGGGCGCGACGAGGAGATGGCCGTTGTTGTAGGGGAAGCGGTTGAAGATCGAGAAGCAGGACTGGCGGCGTTCGAGGACGAAGTTCCGCGCGTCCTCGCCCGAGGCCACGGCGGCGCACAGGAAGCAGCCGTCGGTCCGCGGCTCCAGGATATAGTCCATCCGCCACGGCGCCCAGATGAGGTCGAGGGGCGGACGGCGTTCGGGCGATTCGCTCATCTGCGGCATCCTGCGCAACTGCTGCGGGCGCACGAGGAGCAGCCCGAGCGGCCGGAGGCGGCTCGGGCCGGCTCGCCCCGGCTCTTGCCCACGGACATTCCGAAGAGGGAGAGCTTGCGCTGCGTCTTCGCGCCCCCGCAGCGGGGGCAGCGGGCCTTGGGATTCGCCTCCATCGTGCGAAAGAGCTGGTCGAAGTCCGCCGCGCACTTCTCGCAGTGGAACTCATAGATCGGCATGGGGCACACCCTTGCCCGTGTTGCAGAACTCAACACGCTCTGGGGCCGTCGCCGGCGCGTAGCGCTCGTGTTCCCTCGGTCGCATGCACCCGCCAAGCAGGAGGGCCGCCAGCGCGAGCAACAGCGTGGGCCAGAACTTATCCATAGGCGGTTCCTGAATAGCTTTCAGCGATTCGGCTCATTGGGGTAAGGACTGCCTGAAGGCAGGACTCCAAACGAGCCGCTCTCCTCGTTCGGAGTCCTGCCTTTAGGCAGTCTTGCCCCTCTGAAGGCGCCGCCGAATCGCTGAAAGCTATCTGGACTTCCAGCGTTCTGCCGGGGGATTGGCCAGGCCATTCAGCCATTGCCGGATTATAGCAGCAGGGAGTCCCCAAGTCAACGCCAACAAGAGTGGCCATCTGTGAATCGCGGGGCGTCCGAGCCAAGTCGTGAACTGGCAAGGACTTAGGGGCGGGCTTCCTCAGAGGGCCAAACTCAGGGGGGGAGAAGTGGCCATCTGAGCGCCTCAGGGCGGGCCTCCCGGCCGGGGGCTACTTCGTTCCTGTTGCGGAAAGTCGCCGGCGCCCAATCGGGAGCGGCAGACCGCCTAAAGGCCGAACTACAAACAGGGAGGTGGGGCGTTCGTAGTTCGGCCTTCAGGCGGTGTTCGGCTGCGGCGACTTTCCGCAACGGGGGCTACTTCGTTCCTGTTGCGGAAAGTCGCCGGCGCCCAATCGGGAGCGGCAGACCGCCTAAAGGCCGAACTACAAACAGGGAGGTGGGGCGTTCGTAGTTCGGCCTTCAGGCGGTGTTCGGC
>VGYV01000050.1 GCA_016872855.1 Planctomycetota bacterium | reverse complement strand
CGATTGACGAACTTCTCGCAAACGTGCATCGCTTCCTCGAACGGGCTCAACCGTATCCAGGGGCCAGTCCCTCCCTTGCCAAGGCTAACACGCCAACTGCCGCTTAAGGAGTCTCACGTGGCCCCCCGTTCGATCCAGAATCGTGGCGAGTTATTTAGCAAGCTGGGCCGTGGAGGATGTCAAGGCGGCCGCGCGGCTAGGGTCAGTGAAGGCCGCGGTGACGGACGCGGAGGATGGCTCGGCGGTGGACCCCGCCGCGGTCGCGTTGCCAGGCCCGTACGGCGTGCGGGTTCTGCGAGTGCGGGCCACGGGAGAATGAGGGCGCCCGCGCTTGAAACCAACGCCGTCTTCGGCGATAGTGTAGGCCATGCGGTTCACCCTTGCCCTTGTGCAGTTCCGGTCCGAGCGTCACGCGCCGGAGGCGAATCTGGCGAAGGCCGAGCGCTTCGTGGGCCAGGCGACCGCCGCGGGCGCGCAACTCGTCGTCCTTCCCGAGTACTTCGTTACCGGGCCGCTGGGCGAGCGAAAGGACCTGGCGGACGGCGAGGGGCGCTATCGGGCCGCCTTCCAGGCGATGGCCCGACGGCATCAGGTTGACCTCGTGCCCGGCTCGTTCGCCGAGGCCGAGGGCGGCCGCTTCTTCAACACGGCCTACTACATTGACGCCCGCGGCGAGGTGCTGGCCCGCTATCGCAAGGTGTACCTGTGGCTCAGCGAGAAGCCGTGGGTAACGCCCGGCGACGGGGCCGCCGTGTGCGAGACGCGCTTCGGGCGGCTGGGCCTCGCCATTTGCTGGGACCTGGCGTTCCCCGAGCTGTTCCGCGCCATGCTGCGGCGTGGGGCGGAGGTGGTCGTGTGCCCGAGCTGCTGGTGCTTCGAGGATGCTGGGGAAGGGCAGCGACACAACCCGCAGGCCGAGGGGCTGTTCGTGGACTCCCTGTGCGTTGCCCGGGCGTTCGAGAATGAGATGGTGGTCGCCTTCTGCAACATCGCGGGCGGGTTCGACACGCCGGGCAGCCGGCGGCGCTCGATAGGCCACAGCCAGGTCGCCGTGCGGTTCAAGGGCGCGGTGGCCCTCCTCGGCCACAGCGACGAGGCGATACTGGTGGCCGAGGTGGACACGGCCATCCTCGCCGAGGCGGAGACCGCGTACGAGATCCGGAGAGACCTGGCCGCCAGGAGAAGTGGATGAATGGATGGGTGGATGAATGGATGATTGCCTGACACCCATCCACCCATCCATTCATCCATTCATCCCCCATACTGCGACGAGGAGCCAACAGTGGAAGCCAAGGAGCTGTACCAGCGGTATCTCATCACCAGCATGGTCGCCGGCTTCGAGCCCGTGGTGGTCGAGCGGGCATCGGGCTGCATGGTCGTGGGCGCAGATGGGAAGGAGTACCTCGACTGCTTTAGCGGCATCGCCACGGTGAATGCCGGCCACGGGCACCCGCGCGTGCTGGCCGCGGCGCGGGAGCAGATGGAGAGACTCGTCCATTGCTGCACTTACGTCTACTACAACCCCCGCGCGGCCGAGCTGGCGAAGCGGCTGGCCGAGGCCACGCCGGGCGCCCTCCAGAAGACCTTCTTCTGCAACAGCGGTGCCGAGGCCATCGAGGGGGCAGTCCGCCTCGCCAAGCAGTTCACCAAGCGGCGCGAGCTGGTGTGCCTGACGCTGAGCTTCCACGGGCGGACGGCCGGCACGCTGTCGCTCACGGGCAACCGCGGGCGCAAGAAGGGCTTCGGCCCCTACCTGTCGGGCGTGGCATTCGCCCCGGCCCCCTACTGCTATCGCTGCCCGCTGAAGCTGAGCTATCCGGGCTGCGGCGTGGCGTGCGCCGATTTCATGGACCACGTGCTGCGCTACCAGACGGCCGGCGAGGTGGCGGCGTTCGTCGCCGAGCCGGTGATGGGGGAGGGGGGGATCATCGTGCCGCCGCCCGAATACTTCGAGCGGGCCGCGGACATTGTGCGGAAGGACGGCGGGCTGTTCATCGCGGACGAGGTGCAGAGCGGCTTCGGACGCACCGGGCAGCTCTTCGCCATCGAGCACTACGGAGTCGAGCCCGACATCATGTGCATGGCGAAGGGCATAGCCGACGGCTTTCCCCTCGGCGCCTTCATCGCCCGGCCCGACGTGGCCGAGGCCTTCACCCCTGGCGACCACCTTTCGACGTTCGGCGGCAACCCCGTCTGCTGCGCGGCGGCGCTTGCCAATCTGGACGTGATGCGGGACGAGCGGCTGCCCGAGCGCGCCGCCGAGCGGGGCGAGCAGTTGATGGCCCGCCTCGCCGCGCTCAGGGAGCGACACCCCCTCGTCGGCGACGTGCGCGGCAAGGGCCTGATGATCGGCGTCGAGTTGGTCCGCGACGCCGCAAAGACCCCCGCCGACACCGAGGCCAAAGAGGTCCGCCGCCTCTGCCGCGAGGCGGGAGTCCTGGTCGGACTCGGCGGCGCATTCGGCAACGTCATCCGCTTCCAGCCCCCGCTCGTCATCACGCCGCAACAGGTTGACCGGGCCGCCGATGTGTTCGCTGAGGCGATGGGCAAGGTGGGATGACAGGAAAGGACGACTCGATGGATGGCCGCGTGACGCGGAGGGAGTTCCACAAGGAGGTGATGCGCGTGGGTATGGTTGCAGCAGGCGCTCGCGGGGCGATGGCCCTCGCCGCCGACCCCGTCGCGGCGGAAATGCCCAAGATCAAGCTCGGTCATCTCAGGGTTTCCCGACTGTTTCTGGGCAGCAATCCCTTCTTCGGCTTCTCCCACGGCAATCCGCAGGCGTCGGCTGACGAGATGAAAGCATACTACACGCCCGAGCGAATCATGGCGACGCTCGACGCCGCGGCCGACCAGGGGATCACAGGCGTCTGGACCCCCTGCTACGAGCATTGGATCGAGTTGTGGCTCAAGTACAAGGAGAAGGGCGGCAGGCTCGATGCCTGGATCGCCCAGCCCGACCGCCAACCGATGGAGAGGGACCTCAAGGCCGCCATCAAGAATGGGGCGAAGGCCATCTGCATCCAGGGCTGTCAGATTGATGGCCAGGTGAGCAAGAAGAAATGGGACGTGGTTCGCGGCTGGCTGGAGCTGATCAAGAGCCACAACCTGCCGGCCGGCATGGCCACGCACGGCGCCCGCACTCACCTCGAGGCCGAGGAGAAGGGGCTGCCGACCGACTTCTACCACCAGCCGCTCTATCGTCCCGACAACTACGTCCGCGAGGGCCTCGAGGAGTCGCTTGCCACCATCGAGAAGCTCGCAAAGCCCGTGGTCGCCTACAAGGTGCTCGGCGCCGGCCGCATCCTGCCTAAGGACACGCTGCCCGAGGTCCTCAAGCGCCTCAAGCGCAAGGACGGCATCTGCCTGGGCGTGTTCCCGAAGAAGCGGGACGAAATTGCGGAGAACGCCGCGCTGGTGCGGGAGCTCACGGCCCAGGCGTAAGGGATGCGAGCATGAAGAAGGCGCCCGGCGGGGAGCCGGGCGCCTTTGTGTGGACCGCGCCGGGCGGCAATCAGCTCTTGCGGCGGCGGCGCCGCAGGAGGGCGAGGGCGCCGAGGGCGAGGACGCTGAGCGTGCCTGGCTCGGGAATCGCCTGGGCAATCAGGCCGTGGAGCCAGATGCCCTGCTGGCCCTCGCGGAGGCCCACGGAAAGCTGGGCACCCGTCGTGTCCCAGAGGTACAGGTGCCTAGGGTCGGCGAGGTTCCCGATCTCGATCGTGTAGTCGAGCCCGCCCGGCGCGTCGAGGATGCCGGTGTAGAGGAAGATGGGTATCCAGTCGGTCGGAGCGATCGAGCTTCCCTCGCCGATGATGCTGAGGGTGAAGCTGCCGCCGAAGTGGAGGTCGCCCAGGACCTCGATGAGGTCGTGGTTCGTCGGGCTGGCGAAGCTCCACTCGTAGACCGCGCCGTTGCTGAAGCGCAGGTCGCCGTCGTTGCCGGTGGGGCCATTGACGATGAGGTGGCCGGTGCCGCTGACGGCGATGCGGCGGTCAATGGTGAAGTCGCCGGTCATCGTGGTGGGGCTGGCGGGGGTGCCTCCGCCGATGGTGGCGGTGCTGAAACCGACGGGGGCGGCGGTGGAGACCAACCGAGTGCCGGGAGCCATCGTGAGGTTGCCCATGCGGACCGGGCCGTAGTCGCCGTTGAGGCCGGCGTTGTAGAGGTACTGGATTTCGCCCGGGGTGAGAGGCCGATTGTAGACGACGAACTCGTCGAGGACGTTGGCGAAGGTCTGGCCCCACCCTGCGCCGTCGTTGCCGATCCAGTTGATGGCGGAGGTGCTGCGGCGGTTGACGGTGCCCACGAGGACGCCGTCCACATAGTAGTCGGTCGTGTCGTTGGCTCTGCCGACGGCGGCGATGTGGTGCCAGCCGTTGAAGGGCAGGAGGTCGCCGCCGGAGTCCATGAAGCCGCCGCCGCGGGTGTTGTCGTAGAGGCCGAGATTGTTCTGGCCCGACTGGACGATGATCTGGTGGTCGTCGCCGCCGCCGGTTCGGCGGGTCATCGTGCGCCAGTTGTCGGTGCCGTGGAGGTCGCGGAACCAGGCGGCGATGCTCCACTCGGTGCCGAGGGGCAGGCCGGTCCCTGGCACGTTGAGGTACTGGCTGCTGCCGTCGGCGACGGTCATGCCGTTGCCGATGCGGCCTGCGGCGATGCCGGCGCCGTTGGTCAGGGTACCGTTCCCCGAGGCGCCCAGGGTGCCGTCGTTGACGACGGTGGAGCCGGAGAGGTTGTTGAAGGAGTAGTAGACGGAGGCGCCCTGGGGGCTGCCGCCGGCCGGGGCGTTGAGGACGAGGGTGCCGCTGGCAACGTCCAGGGTGCCGTCGAAGCTGACGCCGGCCTGGCTGGCGTTGATCGTGGCGGTGCCGCCGACGCCGGCTCGGCCGGAGAGGGTAACGCCCGCAGGCACGCTCAGGGTGCCGCCGGCAGCGATGTTGAGCACGGTGTCCCTGCCCAGGCTCACGGTGCCGGGGCCGGTGACATTGAAGCTGGAGGCGGCAATGTCGGCGTTGAAGTGGCCGCCGCCGGTGCTGGTGCCGCGGACGTTGGCGGGTCCGCTGGCGTTAGGCCCGAGCGTGAGGCCGCCGCCGATGGTGAGGCCGCCCGTGGCGCCGACGGAGCTGAACCTGGCGATCCCCTCCTCGCCGGTGAGGGTGATCTGGGAGTCGGGGTCGAGGCGCAGGTTGCCGAGGGAGGGCATGAAGGCGGGGTCGCGCCCGAGGCCGTAGAGGGAGGCGAGTTCGGCGGGGGTCAGCGCGCGGTTGAAGACCATCACGCTGTCCATCTGGCCGTCGAGGTAGAAGTTCGCCACGTCCTTGCCGATGGTCCAGTTGTTGATGCCCCAGACGGCTGGGGTGTTGCGGAGGAGGGTGGTGTTCTGGTACATGTTCCAGCCGCCCGCGGGGTCGCTGGTGATGGCGACCATGTGCCAGTCGGCGCGGTTGATGGCGCCCGAGGGGACGATGTTGTTCACGCGGTTGCCGTCGGCGCGGAGGGTGGTGATGTAGGCCTGGCCATCGGTCCAGGTGTAGTGGCAGTTGCCCGTGCCGCCGAAGCCCATGAAGCCGGTGCGGGAGCCGTCGGTGGGGGTGGCGTTGGTGAGCTTCACCCAGGCGAGGACGGTGCCGGCGTTGGTGAACTGGCTGGCCATGCTGGGGAGGTTGACGAAGTCGCCTGCGCCATCGAGGACGAGTGCCCCGCCGACCGCTTGGGCGTTGCCCATGAAGGCGCCGTTGTAGCCGAACGGCCCGCTGTCGTTGGCGGTGCCGTCGTTGAAGTTGTAGAAGGCCACGTTGCCCGGGGGCGGGCTGCCGCCGGTGGGCAAGATGACGGTGAGGTTGCCGCTCGTGGCCGGGACGGAGTTGGCCACGCGGAGCGTGCCGCCGAAGTTCGCCCTCGCGGATCTGAGGTCGAGGTCGAACGACCCGTCGGCGATCAGCATGGCCGAGCCCTGGAACGCAGTGGTCACTGTGGTGTGCCGTGTGAGCGTGGTCGTGCCGCCCTGGAGGTCGAGGGTGCCGACCGTGGTGTTCTTGTGGCTGGTCAGGGAGCCGCCCGTGACCGTGATGTTGTTCGCGAGCAACTGCGGGCCGTGGGCGAAGGTGAGCGAGCCGTCCTCGACGCGGATGTTGTTGAGGATCACCTCGCCCGAGAAGGTGGCCGCGCCTGCCGTGGTCTTGCGCATCGAGGCATTGGGGCCGATGAGGTGGGCCGTCTGTATGCCGGCGCCGTTCTCGACCTCGAGGGCATAGGAGCCTGGCGTGGTGCTGGGGTTGGTGAGGGTGAAGCCACCGAGCAGTTGGCCGCCGGCCAGGCGCATCGTGGTCTGCGGCTGGAGCGTGGCGCGGGCGCTGGGGGGCCAGAGCTTGCCGCCCTGCACCGTGCCGCCGATGACGTCGATCCGCGGAATGTCGAGGATGGCGTCCTCGCCGAAGACGGTCGTGCCGGCCGTGGTGAGGGTGCCGCCGATCTGCGTGATGGTCGTGCCCGTGTAGAGCAACTGGAGTTCGGCAGGCGTCAGGGCGCGAGTCCAGAGGGCCACGTCGTCAATCTGGCCGTTGAACCAGTTGGCGCCCGGCCCATCCCAGATGCCGTTGCCGCCGATTCGGAAGTAGTTGGTGCCGCCGCTCGAGCCGCCCGAGGGCACGGTGGCGTTGGTGGCGACTTGGGTCCCGTCAATGTAGATGCGGTGGCCGGAGCTGTCGGCGATGTAGACGAGGTGGTGCCAGTCGGCCCAGGGGAAGCTCCCACCTTCGGGGTAGGGGGCTTGCTGGTAGCTGCCGCTGTTGGTCCACCAAGTGACCTGGCCGCCGTCGAAGCCGGCCTCGATGAGGTCGTTCTGGCCGTACAGGCCGATGCGGTTGCCGCCGGCGGTGGCCCGCACCCAGCCGGCCATGGTGAAGGCGGGCATGGCGTTGAGCGGGTAAGCGTTGGTCTCGACGGAGCTTGACGAGCCGTTGAAGCTGAGGGCGTTCCCTTCCTTCCCTGCGACCCAGGTGGTGTTGCTGAGCGTGCCCGTCGGGCCGCCGCCGACGAGGTTGGCCGTGGTGCCGCCAGCGCCCTCGTCGAAGGGCCAGTAGCTGATCAGCCCGGAGGGGAGATTGAGGGGCGTGAAGGTGTTGACGACGGTGGTCCCGACGCCCAGGCGGCCATTCACCGTGAGGGAGCCTGTGGGCAACACGTCGGCGTCCGTGCTCACCTGGAGGTCGCCGCCCGGCTGGATGAGGACGTGCCCGCCGTTGTCAATGATCAGGCTCTGGGCCGCTTGCGTGCCCATGGCGGAGGTGACGGTCGCGATCTGGTTGGCCGTGGGGGCCTGGACGATGGTGGGCGTGGACGCCGTGGGCACGGCGCCGGGCGTCCAGTTCGTCGCCACGTTCCAGGCCGTGGTGCCTGGGGGGATGTTGCCCGAGTTGCTCGTCCAGGTCGTGACGTCGGCGAGGTCGAGGTCCACGAAGACGCGCGTGGCGTCGGAGCCGACGGTTGCGGAGGTGATCAGGCGGGCGTAGGCGTTCTCCTTGACGATGTTGACGGGGCCGACCGGGGGTGCGCTGCCGCCAGTGTGGGTGAAGAGGTTGTACTGGCCGTCGGGGAGGACGGCGCCGAGCGTGATGCCGAGGTTCCAGGAGCTGCTCACGTCCACCGTGCCGGTCACGGCCACGAGGTCCTGGCTCACCCCGTCGTGCTCCCAGTTGTAGGTCGAGCCTGCGGCCATCGTGAAAGAGCCTGTGACGAAGAGGGTGCCTGGGCTGGCGCCGAGGGTCATGGGGCCGGCGAGGGTGACGCTGCCCTGAATGGCTGCGGTGGGGCCTTCGGTGGTGATGGAGGCGAAGGAGGCGGAGCGATTGCCTGGGGTCACGCCATCGCTGAGGTTGAGGGTGGTGGCGGGTCCGAGGACGAGGTTTCCGAGGGCAGGGATGCCGAGGGTGCCGGTGTAGGTGGACGATATTCCGTATTTGCCGGCGAGGAATCCGCCGATGGCCTGGCGCTGGGTGGCGGTGAGCTGGGAGTCGAAGGCGATGATTTCGGCGATGTCGCCGACGAGGTACTTGGAGCCCTGGCTGTCGTCGGGCATGGCGATGCGGTAGTCGCCGCCGGCGCTGTAGTTGGCGCCCGCGGCGCCGCGCGAGACGCCGTCAATGAACATCTCCCAGCCGGAGGCGGAGCTCCGGAGTTCGAAGACGTGGGAGCCGCTGTTGGGCATGTTGGTCGTATAGTCGTTGATGCGGCTCGCGCGGAACGGGCCGGGATACGAGTTCCCGTTCCCGTCCCAGCGCCACCACGTGTCGTTGTTCATCGTCGTGAAGAGGTTGTAGCCGTTGTCGTTGCTGAGGGTGGTGACGATGAAGAGGCTGGCGGCGGAGGGGAAGGAGGAGGCGAGGTTGCCGAGGTAGAAGCCGTCGTCGCCGTCGAAGCGGACGACGGGTCGGCCGTTCAGGACGTTGCCGAAGTACGCCGGGTCGCTCTGGATCGCGGTGGTGTGGTGGTTCTGGCCCGAGATGTCGAGCCACTGGGCGACGGTCTGGCCGTTGGACAGGCCGCTGATGGCCCCGGCGTCGAGGTGGAGCTGGCGCCCGGCGGGCATCGTGCCGCCGCCGGGCAGGTAGAAGTCGAGGGTGCCGCTGGCGACGCGGAGCCGGCCGTCGGCCATGCTGAAGGAGGCGGAGCGGGCATCAATGGTCAGGGTGTTCTGCGCGGCGAGCGTGGCGCCGCTGGCGACGCCGAGGGTGCCTGTGCCGAGGGTGAGGTTCTGGGTGAGTGCGACGGTGCCTGGGCCTGTGACATTGAAGCTGTTGGCGTTGACGCTCGTGGCGTTGAAGGTGAGGGTGTCGCCGGCGGCGCTGGCCTGGAGGTTTCTGGCCCCGCCCAGGGTGTAGCCGCCGCTGGCGCCCGGGCCGCCGATGACGGTGGCCGAGTTGACCAGCGGGTTGCCGGCGCCCGTGATGGTCACCTGGGTGCCCGGGGCCAGGCGGATGTCGCCCACGCTGGGCGCGAGGGTGCCGGTCCAGGTCGTGCTGATGCCGTACTTGCCGCCCAGGAAGCCGCCGATGCTGTTGAGCTCGCTCGCGGTGAGCACGCGGTCGAAGATGATCACTTCGGCGATGTCGGCGTTCGAGACCTCGTTGGCGCCCACGTAGCCGTTGAGCTGGAGGGTGCCGATCATGTAGTTGGTGTCGCCCGAGCCGTAGTTGTTGGACGTGACGAGGGTGCCGTTGCGCCAGAAGCTGGCGGGCGGGTTGGGGCCGGGGCCGATGGTGCCGGCGTGGATCTGCCACTGGGTGTTGCCGCCCTGCACCTGGTTGTTGACGATCCAACCCTCGGCGTACCACCGCTCGATCCCGTCGCCGTGGAACCCGAAGAGCCAGTTGCGCGTGCCGGAGCTGATGATACGCTCGCTGTCGCCGCCCGTGTAGCGCGCCACGCTGAAGACCGTGTAGCTGGTCAGGGGGTCGAAGTTGTAGGTCGTGTTCAGCCGGTCGTCGTTGTCAAAGCGGACCACGGGCAGGCCATTGAGGACGCCGGTCGTGTAGGCGGGGTCGCTGGTCAGCACGTTGGCGTGGTGACCGGCGCCCGAGGTGTCAGTCCAGCTCGCCACGGTCTGGCCGTTCGAGTAGCCGACCAGGGCGCTGGCGTCAAGGTGGAGCGCCCGCCCGCCGGGCATGAGCTGGCCCCCGCCAACGTCGAGGATGAGGTGGCCGGCGGTGACGTTGATCTGGCCGCTGTAGGCCATGCTGGTGCCGGCGCTCACGGTGAGGTCGCCCGCTGTGGCCAGGGTGCCGCCACCGCCCGTGAGGGCGACCCCAAGCGCGACGTTGCCCGTCGTGGTCGTCGTGCCGCCGGTGATGTTCAGCGAGTTCGTGATGTTCGCGCCGGGCATGGTCAGGATGCCCGCCGTGTTCACGTTGTTCGCCACAAGGGGCGAGGTGACGACCAGCCTGCCCGACGGGCCGATATTGATGTCGGCTCCCGCCGAGGCCAGCCCCCCGCTTGGCGTGAAGTCCATGTCGCTGTTCAGCGTGAGCGATTGTGTGACCGTGACGTCGGCCTGGCCGCCGATGCCGGTGCGGACCAGGTTGCCCTGGACGTTGAGGTTTCGGGCATTCACGGGATGGTTGATGAAGAGGGTCGAGCCGCTGTTGATCGTGACGTCGGCGCCGACCGTCGTGAGGGTCTCGCCGTGGGTCATGTCGAGGTCCTGCCCCACGACCAGGCGCTGCGTGACCGTGATATCGCGCTGAGCTGGGCCGGGTGAGGCCCGGTTGAGCAGGCCGCCGGAGCCGAGGATGAGGGTGCCGAGGTTCAGGGCGTCGAGGGTCCGCACCTCGCCCTGGGAGATGTCCAGCCCGCCCTGGGCGAAGACCGCGGACCAGAAGCCCGCCTGCGACGGGTCGGCTGGGTTGATCACCGCCTCCGCGCCCATCAGGGGCGAGCGGTAGCTGAACTGCATGCGCGAGCCGCCGCCGCCCTCGAGGTGGGTGAAGGCGACCAGGTACTGGCCCGCGGCCAGCGTGGCCGTCTTGTCGCCCTGGTCGTTCCAGGCCAACTGCTCGCCCTGGTTTGAGTTCAGGGCGCCGTTCGACTCGAAGACCCCGTTCTGGTTCAGGTCAATCCAGATGCCCGACCAGTCGTCGCGGTCCGAATCGCGGAAGTGCCAGAGGCCGGCGGTGGCAGGGGTGACGGTGAGCTTGCCGACCCAGAGGTTGCAGTACTCGTTGGCCGGGACGTTGACGGCGGCCATGAAGTCCTCATCCACGTCGTAGTTCAGGCCGCGCCCCTGCGGGCCGGTGGTCAGCAGCGTGTGGCCGGTCAGGTTGGCGTGCGTGGCCGGCACCCCGCCGCTCATCATGCTCGCCGCGGCGTTCAGGTGCAGGTTCATCATCGCCTGGTCGCCCGGGTAGCGGTTGAAGCCGTAGTGGGACAGGGCGTTGTTTGCCGACAGGCCCGCCGTGCCGACGCCGTTGGGCAGCAGCAAGCAGTCGGCGTCCGTCACCCGCATCGTGATGATCGAGCCGCCCAGCGGCAGGAGATCGTTCACGACGACGGCGCCGCCGGCCACGCCGTAGCCGCCCGAGCCGGCCGTCAGCGTCCCGCTCGCCGTCGAGCGGATGGCGTTCGTGTAGGTCACGTCGTTCCCGTCGCTGCTGGCGAGGACGAGTTCGCCCTTCGTGATGTTGAGGGCCGCGGCCCCCGCGACAGGGGCTGACCCCACGCTGACGAGGCGGCCGGCTTCGGTCTGGAAGCTCGTGTTCCCCAGGTTGATGCCCGGCGCGTTGAGCACCATGTCGGCTGAGCCGCGCTTGTGGACCACCGTCTGGAGGCCCCCGCCGTTGACGCTGCCGGGATAGGTGGTCGTCGTCGTGTTGAACGCCACGTCGCCCAGGGTCGTGATCGTGGTGTCGAAGAAGGACATGCCGGCGGAGGCCCCGGCGGTGGTGAGGACGCCCTGGCCGTCGAACGACAGGTTGCCCAACTGGGCGCTCCCCGTCGTGTTGGCCCGCACGGTCGAGGCGTTTGCCAGGCTGGCCGGGCTGCTCAGGACCGAAATGTCGGTGCCGGGCATGACCAGGTTGGCGTTCGCGGGGACGGGGAAGAGGTTGAGGGTGCCGCCGACGAGGGTCACGCGCGTGTTGCCCGCGGCGCCCAGGGGGAGCGCGCCGGTCGCGCGCAGGGTGCCGAAGGTGCCGCCGCCCCAGGCGGCCTCGAGGCGGAAGTTCGTGGCACCCGCCACGACGCTGCCGCCCCCCGAGGTGTCGAGCGCGAGCGTGGCGCTCTCGTAGACCCGCACAAGGCTTGGGATGCCTTGGTCATTGTAGGCCGAGGCTGTGGCCGTGCCGGTGCCGCGGATGTTGAGGTTGCCGCCCGTGGTGGTGGGGCCGAGGTTGGAGCTGGGCATGTTGAGCACGAGGGTGGTGTTGGCGCCGAAGGCGGCCGAGGCGAAGTTGATCCGCGCGCCGCTCAACGTGAGGTCGGAGCCGGCCCCAACCGTGAGGTTGCGGAAGGTGGCCTGGGTGTCCGTCGTCGCGTTGATCCGCGAGCCGGTCGTGCCCGGGGTCACGAGGACGTCGGTGCCGCTCATGTCAATGGCGGCGACGTTTGCGGCGCGGAGGAACGAGGCGTTGCCGGGGTCCTGGAGGTAGGTGTAGAAGGAGGCGTTTGTGCCGGGGTTGGGGCCGAGGAAGTAGCCGAAGCCGAACGTGGCGGTGTTCCAGTTCTCGGACCGGTTCTGCTGGTTGAAGAAGCCGTAGCCGCCGCCGCCGTTGCTGAACCGGACCTCGAAGGGGTACCAGCCGGCAGCGGGCGGGGTGTACTGGCCGGAGGTCGCGTTATCCCAGCCGCCGTCGTACAGGATCGTCACGCCGTTGATCACGAGGTTGGTCGTGTCGTCGCACTGCTCGACGAAGCTGGTGGTGCCGCTCAGGTAGATCTGCCCGGTGTAGATGAGGGTCGTGTTGTCCGGCCCGTTGCCCGAGCCGTCGCCGCGCGGCGCCCGCCAATGGGCGTCGCGCAGCGCGTCGTTGCGGAGCATGCCCTGCGGGCCGAGGGTGACGCCGAAGTTGCCCGGGTTGGGGGCAGTGCCCCAGACGCCGAAGATGGAGCCGCCCTTGAGGCCGGCCGTGTACGTGGTGACGCCGGAGACATCGAACGTGCCGCCGCCGAGGACCAGGGTGTCGGCCGCCCCGAGCGGGGTAGCGCCCTGGGCCTTCAGGGTGCCGGCGTTGACCGTGAAGCTCGAGGCATCGGCGGCCGAGATGCTCGGGAGCGTGAGGGTGCCGGGGCCGCTCTTCGTGAAGTGGGTCTCCACGCCCCCATCGGTGAAGGTCGGGATGGTGACGGCGTTGATGTTCGAGACTCCGACCGCCCGCCCGGCCGGCCCGGCGAACGAGAGGTCGCTGAACGTCGTCGGCCCGCCGCGGGTGTTCAGGGTGGCGCCGCCGCTGATCACGAGGGAGCCGAAGGCTGCGGAGACGTCCGTGACGGCGTTGATGGTCGAGGTGCTCAGCACGGTCACATTCGTGCTCGTCATGTCGATGCCGCCGTAGCCCAACGCGGACCAGATGTTCGCCTGGCCCCCGGCCCCCGGATTGACCGTGACCGCGGGGTTTCCTCCGAATGCGTAGGAAGCCTGCATCCACTCGCCGCCGCCGCCCTCGTAGAAGCCGATGGCCATGTTATAGCTGCCGGCCGGCACGTTGAGCGTGCCGTACCGCCAGGTCGTGCCCTGGTAGTAGTTATTGTTGACGATCAGCTCGCCGGCCCCGCTCTCAAACACGCCGTTCCCATTGAGGTCCACCCACCAGACCGAGCCGTCGTCGCTGCCGGTGCCAAGCGTGATGTTGGTGCTCGCGGGCAGGGGGCTGCTGCCGCCGATGGTCATCTGGCCGAACCAGAGGCCGCCGATGTTGTCCCAGCCATTCAGGCCCATCG
Source organism: Planctomycetota bacterium (assembly GCA_016872855.1). Classification (GTDB taxonomy): domain Bacteria; phylum Planctomycetota; class PUPC01; order DSUN01; family DSUN01; genus DSUN01. Next base: position 8,784 of record VGYV01000050.1, on the reverse strand, counting down.
CCCCGAAGTTGCCGGGGGCGTTCTGCCAGTGGTCGCCGTTGAAGGCCAGCGCGCTCGTGAGCGAGCCCTCATATAGGTAGTTGGTCTGGGTCAGATAGCCGGAGCCGGAGTCAATCGGGTTGAGGTAGACCGTGCCGTCGTAGTCGAAGAGCCGCTCCCTAAGGATGTTCGGGAGCGCCGAGACGGCGCCGCTGACCTCGAGCGTCCCGCCGTCGAGCACAACCTCCGCTGCCGCGCTCGCCCCCGTGCCGAGGGGGTTTGCGCCGACCGAACTGAGCGTGCCGCCCAGGACGGCGAAGGTGGCGCCGGGGGCAACCACGCTGGCCGTGTTGTTGAGGGCCAGCTTGCCCGAGCCTTGCTTGGTCAAGGTGCTGCCGGCGGCGAGCTGGAGGTGGTCCACGCTGAGGGTGGTGCCGGTGACGCCGACGGCAGCGCTGCCGAGCGTGGTGAGGTCGGCGATGGAGCCCTTGGCGGTCGAGAAGGCGGAACCTGCGCCGAGGGTGAGCAGGCCGCCGGAGGCATTCACCTCGTTGGTCACGGCGAGGGAATTGCCGGCCCCGATGGCGAGCGTGCCGCCCGTCATCGTGAGGTCGTATGCGGCATGGTTGGCCTCGACGGTGACGGTGCCCGCCCCGACGGTCGCGTTGATGGTTGCATCGGGCCAGTCGGGCGGTGGCGGCGGGTTCGCTCCGGTCCAGTGGGCGCTGCCCCAGTTGTTCACCGTCCCGTCCCACGTGAGGCCCGCGGGGGGCGGGGGACCCGGATCGAACATGACAGCGCTCATGACCGTGTTCGCGCCGCCCGTGTGGGTCATCGTCAGCGTCACGGGGGTGCCAGGCCCGCCTGAGACATCATAGATGTACCACTTGCCTGGGTTGAAGCCTGAGACGTTGACATCCTCATAGCCGGGCACACTCAGGCGCTCGGTGCGACTGGTCGAATCCCAGTCGAGGACGTAGACTCCCAGCTTGAAGTCCTTGGCCTGGTTGAGGTTGACGGTGAGGCTGCGGACGGCGCCGCCGCCATCGTAGAAGCACCCAGCGCTGCGGTTCGTCGGGTTGCCATCTGGCGGCGTGACGGCGCGGGGGTCGCTCTGGCCCGTGGCCCAGTTCCATCGGCTGATGGATGGGGACCAGACCCATCCGCTGACGTAGGACGGCAGCGATACCACGTCGCTGCTCGAGTTGTAGAAGGCGGGCAGGATGTAGCCGTCGGCGCCGTAGGTGCCCACCCACGTTCCCTGGGTTGTCAGATCCTCAACCGGGATGGGCAATCCGAGCGCCGGACGGAGCCACATCGCCCCGACCACGAGCATCGCTGCAAGACCAATTCGTGACTTCATCGACATATCAGAACTCCTTGAGCAGCCGCCTGAGGCGACCGGAGTCAATCCATAAAAACCTTGCGGTTTTCCACTGCACATTCCGTGCCCAACATGCAAGCGACCGCGCGGAACTTCCCGCCAGAAACCACGCCGCCTTTACCCCTTGCTGTGTCGACACTTATGGCTCATGCGACGCACGTGGCCCCAAACCACGACGGATGCCGATGCGCGGGCCGCCCCCACGCATGTTGACGGCGTGCAACGCGGCCAACAACGATTTGGCGGCAGCGGAGCCATAAGCGCTTGTCATTACGAGGGTTACTGACACAGCCACTGTGTTGACATGCCGCAACGCCAGTCACCCAGCGTCCCAGATCCACTCGATGCAAGTGATTGGCATTTCAGGGGTTATGCGACGATCGAGGGACGTTGAGCCTTGTCAACATGCTCGCCGCACAGCGCTATCTACAGGCTTGGCTCCTCGTTGGCATTGCGCCATAAGATCTGGCTGCGTCGTGAGATACGCGTCTCCTAGGCAGGCCGTGCCTCGCAGGAGGGAGAGAGCCGCACCGCGGCCGTGCCACACGCGCCGCAGCACGGGTCGCGCGGGCTCATCCGCCTCAAGCGCTCTCTTCCGGCGCTGTGCCCGATGCCTCGCTCGAAGCCCTTGGGGCATCGCCCCCGAACCCATCCATTCAGCCATCCATTCATCGAATCCCGGTCGAAGGTCCCCGACACCGCCCCCCCGCCGCCAGGCCCCGCCATTCCATCGAACTTGCGCCCCATCCCGAGGGGCGCAAGTTCGGGAGAACGATCGAATTCCGCGGCGAATCGCCATTTCATCAATCTTGCGCCCTTTCCCGCCCGCATGGGGGCGCAGGATTCGAACCCTTGCGCAATCCCCATCACCACGTGCCCCATCACCGGCCGTAGCGACAGACGGCTCGTCTGTCGCCTCTCGCGCGCGGCGGACACGCGAGCCGCGTGTCCCCCCGCCTTCCTGTCGTTCCCACGGCCCCCCGTCCGACCCCCCTCGAGCGCTCCCGCGCCCGCGCCTGACCCAGTGTGCCCGGACCCCTCTTCCTCCGGGAAAGAGTTGGCGTGAGGGCGCTCAGACCGCCGAGGCCAGCAAGAAAGCAGAAGACCGGGGTCTGGCCCCGCAGCCCGAAGGGAGGGAGCTGGATACCGCGCGTCAGCCTGTCGGACTGCGGCGGCGTAGCCTGCCCTGAGCGAAGCCGAAGGACCGCTGTGGGCTCCACCACGTGATCCCCAAGCCGCAAGCCGGCCCCGAGATGTTCAAGTGACGGACCTCAAGGCCGTGATCCTTCCCTGATGGCTAGTGAAGATCTGCCCCCATGGGTAGGCAGGGGTAGGGGCTTGTCAAGCCAAATAATGGAGTACGACGACCTGACCCCGTGGCCCCATGCTGTCCTTGTGCTTCAGCCAATGATTAGTTGCCAGGCGCGCCGCGTGTTGGCGTTTCGAGCTTTTCTGGTGGCGCCATGTCCTTGTCGTTGGGCCGGCCCAGGTTGTAGACACCCCGCAGCTTCTTGCTCGTAGCGACCCGTTCCTCCTCTGTGTCGAACGGGCCAAACCAGAGAACGCATAGTCCATCGCTTCGTCCGCCGGGCTCGCGCCCGGCGTACTTCACAGTTCCATCTGCGCAGAGCCTCGCCTCGACTTCCGCCAAGAGCCTCTCCCCCACAATGAGCGTGAGCGCCAGTGTCCCTGCCCTAGGGGTTCGGGTCCCAGGTCCCGGGGCTTTGGGCCGCTCGATCACGGTGTTGGCGCCGTCAAACGCTGCGTTGACGCCCTCGAGGAGCCTACGCAAGGGAAGCTCCGCCGGCGACGCTGGCTTCTGCCCTTGAGCTTCGTTGACCGCAAGCGCAACCTTCCCCTGAAGGTCAGCCAACAAGGCTCGCCTGCGGTCGTAGTGAACTTGGTCGAGCCCCTTGGGCCAGCCCTTCTCGGGCAAGAGTGTGCGGAGTTCAATCGCCCAATCCTCCAAACGGCACGCCGCCCTGAGTTGGCCGTCAAGCGTGGCTGACCACTCCACCAGCGGCCTCTTCTCAAAGGCGTTCAGGCGGTCTCGCGCCGCTAGAGTCGCCATCAGGCTCTCCGGAGTGGCCACGAGGATCTTGTTCCTTCTGCTCTGAGTGTAAGCGAACCTGTGGTCAAACCAACCCTGCGGGTTGAGCCTTCTACCCTCTTGCCAGATCGGGTTTGGCCTACCTCCGTGCCACACTTCAACAATGTATACCTTGCGCGTGCCTTCGTGTCTTGCGTACCCTGCATCCTGGAGCACAATCGAGAGAGGGCGCCACGGCTCAATATCCCACGCACTCAGCTCGAGCGATGGCTTGCTCGTGCGTGCGTCGGAGACGGCACCGCTGGCCTCGAGAGCGTCTTTCCCGATCCAGCCGGCGAAGACCTGCTGGGACTTGGAGAGAGACTCGCGCACAGCCTGGAGGTCAGCGGGTTCCTTTGCCCATAGGGCACCGCTGAGCACGGTCGAGATGATGGCGTCCACGTCTTGGCGTGTACCATCCGTGAGGTCTTCTCTAGACTTCTTGAGTAGCGGTGCGAGCCTGTCAAGCCAGGCCGGCGAGCTCTGCTTCTCTCCCGGGGTCCCCTTCCATTCGGCGACCAAGTCCCGCAGCGGGTCAGGAGGCAGGGGCGGCACCGGCTCGACGAGCTTGACCATCGCTGTCACCCTGGGCTTCACCCTCTTCACCCTGTCCGCGACTTCGGGCGGCGGCGGGTCCGGCAGTCTCCGTTCGATCGCGTTGGCCCATTTCCTGGCCTGATCACGCAGGTCCTTCATCTTCTGGCCCAGATCGGTCTGCCATCCCGGAACCTTGGCGAGGAGGTCTTCGCCCATCTCGAATTCAGCCAGATCGCAGACAGCCAGAAGCACCTTCTGGCAGTGTTTCGTGCCCATCGGCCGCTCCACCCACTCACGTGCCCTCGCCCATCTTTTCCCAAGGTCGTCAAGGTGGTCAGCCAGCCTGCGGCGAGCCATGGCGTACTCTAGCACGGCTCTCCAGTCCTCGACGGGGGCCCCGACCACCTCCCGCAACGGGGAAGGCCCTGCTATATGGAAGAGATCCTTGTCGAACCAGTAAATCCACTTGTCGCCTTCGGACTTGCCCAACTCAACCAGAATCGCTTGTGTCAGAGCCTGCGCATGGGCATTCAGCTTTCCGCGGGCCTCATTCGTGAGATCATCGAGATGCTTGGCATCCCCCCTAAGGGCCGTCTGCGCGTTCTCGAACTCGGTCGCAGCACGTGCCATGTTCCTCAGCCGGTCGTGAAGGGTCTCTCCTGGCTTCCACGTCTCCATGAACTTGCGGAACGTCAGGAGCGCCTGAGGGGGCGGGGGCTGCAACGCTGCTGCCTCGCGGAGCAACGGCTCGATCGCCTTCCACCGGGCATTCGAGTACTTCGCAGGCTCCTTGAGTATCGCCTGGGCCAGCCTCTTGCTCCCGTCCCTCCATGCCTGGAGCCCCTGACTCGTCCGCCAGTCGGCTTGCTTCTTGAGAAGCTCGAACCCGCGGACGAACTCCTCGATGTCGCAGAGCGCAATAAGGGTCTTCCTGTGGCTGTCCTCGCCCGCCTTGCCCGCCGCCTCCAGCGCCCCCTTCCACGTGTCCTGGACCTCTTTGAGGTTCTTCGGTTGGGCCTCGCAGGTGGCGCGGAAGGCGAGGATCGCCTGCCAATCCTCCTTCACACCGTTTGGCGCCACGTCGCCGAGGAGCTTGATGGCTTCGCCTAGCTCACTCAGATTGGCAGGCAGAGGGGCACCATCCGCGATGCTCTCCACCAGTGCCCCCATAAGGTCCTTCAGTGCCGCGGCTAGCGGGTCCCTCGCGGCAATGACCACCTCGGCCCGCCGCTTGTCGTCCTTCACCTTCCCCCTTGCCTCGGCGAGCTTGCGCGCGAACGCCATGTGGTCACTGATGCGCTGCGCCAAATCCTTCCCCGGCGCCCACGCCTTTGCGTAATCCTGGAATGCTGCCACCGTGACTGATTCCGCCATGTCATCCGCGCGGCGCTTGGCCTCAGCCTCTTGTTCGACTTTGCGCTTGGCTTCGGCCTCAGCGCGCGTTCTGGCCTCAGCTTCTTCCTTGCGCCTCGCCTCGCCGTCATCCACCACAGGGGGCACTGAGGGCGGCTCGGGTGGCAGAGGCGGCTCCTGCACTTGACCCTGGTTGAAGAGGAGCACGCCACCAAGAGCGAGGCACAGGACAATGGCGGCTGCGGCGAGGACCGGCACGACCCATGTCTGGCCCCGAGCTGGGGGTGTCACGCCGCCAGCCGTCATAGCTCGCGGCAGTGTCGTCTCCCCGGGCCGCAGGGGCATTGCGACGGGGAACTGGGAGTCTATGGCTCCGATGAGTTCCGCGGGGGTCTGGGGGCGATGCTCGCGGTCCTTCGACATCATCCACATGATGAGGCCGGCAAGAGCATCAGAGACGCCGGCGGATCTGGCCCTCGGGTCCGGCACCGGCTCCTTGTCTTGCTTGATGGCGATGGCCTGGATGGTCCGGCCAGGGAATGGGGTGGTGCCGGTGACCATGTGGAAGAGGGTCGCACCGAGCGAGTAGATGTCCGAGCGGGTGTCAATGTCGTCCTCGCCGCGCGCCTGTTCGGGGGACATGTAGGCTGGGGTTCCGAGCACCTGCCCGTCGAGGGTGAGGCGGTCACTCAACTCGACGGAGCGAGCGAGGCCCAGGTCGCCGAGCTTCACTGTGCCGTCGCGCGCCAGAAGGATGTTGCTGGGTTTCACGTCCCGGTGCACCATGTGGTTCTGCCAGGCGTGGTCGAGGGCGAGGGCGACGGAGCGGACGATGGCCAGGGCCTTGCCCTCTTCGAGCCGCTTCTCCCTGTCAAGCACATCCCCCACCGTCTCGCCCTCTACGAACTCCATGGCGAGGAAGAATGTGTTGCCCGTGGGGCCGGCATCGTAACCCTGGACGATGTTCGGGTGGTTGAGCCTTGCGGCGGAGCGGGCCTCGCGGAGGAAGCGGCTGACGAAGTCGCGGTCGCCGGCCAGGCTCTCGAAGAGGACCTTGAGGGCGACGGTGCGGTCCATGGCGACCTGTTGTGCCCTGTAGACGGTGCCCATAGCTCCGATGCCGACGCGGGCGAGAATCCGGTAGCCGGGGATCTGAGGGAGAGGCCCCTTGTCGGGCGGCGGAGCGATGGTGGTGCGGGCGTTGTCCGAGGGCACGTGGGTTCCTCCTCCATGGCTCGGCGCTCGGCTGACGGCCAAGAGCGCTGCCAGGACTGGGCATCACCCTGCAGGCGGGCCGTCCCTGGCCCGCGAGGAGCCACGCGGGGCAGAGACGCCCCGCCCACAGTTCCTTGGACCCTCTATGTCGCGCCGGGCCATTCGCGCGTGAGGCGCGCGCGGAGGGCGGGTATGGCGCCGTAGTGAGTCACGTCGAAGTGGACGGGTGTGACGGAAACGTAGCCGTCCTTGAGGGCGCGGAGGTCGCTGTCGGGCTCGCGCTCGAAGTCGCGGGTCATCTCGCCTGTGATCCAGAAGTACTCTCTGCCCCAGGGGTCCACGCGCTTTTCGTAGAGTTCGTGGTAGGCGGTGCGGCTCTGGTGGGTGACTCGGATGCCCTTGAGGGCGGCGCGCGGGATGCCGGGGATGTTGACGTTGAGGACGGTGCGCTCGGGCACGCCGTCGGCCAGGATGAGGGCGAGGACTTCGCGGGCGATGCGGGCGGCCTCGTCGAAGTCGGGCCTCTCGGTCTCGGCCAGGGAGAAGGCGACGGATGGGATGCTGAGCATAGCGCCCTCGATGGCGGCGGCGACGGTGCCGGAGTAGAGGACGTTGATGGCGACGTTAGCGCCGAGGTTCATGCCGGAGAGGAGGAGTTCGGGCAGTGCGGGGAGGATTTCGCGGCAGGCGAGCTTCACGCAGTCGGCGGGCGCGCCGTTGATGCCGAAGCCGAAGAACTCGTCGCCGTGGTAGATGCGGCGGATGCGGAGGGGCTGGGCGAGGGTGATGGAGTGAGCGACGCCGCTGCGCTCGGTGTCGGGCGCGACGACTGTCACGTCGCCGAGGTCGCTCACGGCCTTGCGCAGGGCCGCGAGGCCGGGGGCGTTGATCCCGTCGTCGTTAGTCAGCAGTATCCGCACGAACTCCTCCACGAGCGCCGCCTTGGGGCTGCCCTCTGTTCCTTCTCCCTCGGGGAGAGGGCGAGGGTGTGGGTGCTTCGGCGCTGGGGTATCCCCAAGCACCCTCACCCCAACCCTCTCCCCAAGGGAGAGGGGGCGAGGGTGCATCCCTGCCTTGACGCTTCCCTGCCGAGCGGTATTATAGGGGAAAGGTCCAGAGGGTTCCAGCGTGGTAAGTGTACGCGTTCTTCGAGCGCTCGGGTTAGCGGTGCCCCTGGGGGTGGGGGCGGTGCTGATGTGCATCGGCATAGCCCGGCCGTGGACCGGCTCCTATGATGCGAACGGGGCGCTGTATGGCACGGCGGCGCGGAACTACCTGCGGCACGGCATCGTGGCGACGCGCGGGGGGCAGGTGTGCAACGCGGGGGCGCTGGTGCCGAGCGAGTTCCATTTCTATGCCCACCATCCGCCGGGCGTCTCGATGGCCATTGCGGTGAGCTTCGCGGTGTTCGGAGCTCACGAATGGAGCGCGCGGCTGCCCTTCGTGGGCTTCACGCTGGGGGCGATTGGGCTGGTGTTCCACGTGGCTCGGCTGCTGGGCGGGCGGGTCGCGGGGTTCTTCGCGGCGTTCCTGTTCGCGGTGCAGCCGATGGTGGCGTTCTATGGGCGGATGCCGGACCACGAGGCCCCCGCGGCGTTCTTCGCCCTGGCACAGGCAGCATGCTACCTCCAGTGGCGCGCGGATGGCCAGCGGCGATGGCTCACGCTCGGGAGCGTGGCGGCGTTCGTGGGGGTGTGGTTCGCGTGGGTGGCCGTCCTGATGCCGTTCCTGCTCCTGGGCGTGGAGTGGCTGACGCGGCGGCGGAGACAGGGGGAAAAGACACCCGCTGTCTTTTGCCGGAACGGCCCTCCGGGTGCTTCGCACAAAAGACAGCGGGTGTCTTTTCCCCTTCTAGGTGTGGCGGCGGGCGTGGTGGGCTTCGTGACCGTGCTCGGCCACGTGGCGCTGGTGGAGGGGGGCCTGGGCGAGTTGTGGCGGGTGCTGGTGACGCGCGTGGGGTCGCAGATGGCGTCGGAGGGGGGCCGCATGACCTCCTTCGGGTTGCCGGAGTTCCTGGGCCGGCACTGGACGTATTTCACGACGGCCTTCAGCGGGGTGGTGGCCTGTGTGTCGCTCGTGTGGCTGGCGGGGGTGCGGGTGCGGGGGAGGCTGCAGGGGTGGTTGGTGGCGGGGCTGGGGGCGTTCGCGCTCTTCAACATCGTGGCGTTTCGGCAGGGCTCTTTCGAGCACATCTACTACCAGTACTACCTTGCGGCGCCCCTTGCAC